>JAHEEO010000131.1 GCA_024640665.1 Rhodospirillales bacterium
CCCGGGGCTGCCGCGCCGGCTATTCCCCGGGCAGCGACCATGCAGATGATTGAAGACGCCGCTGCCGCAGGCTACGACTATCTGAAGAACGTAATCATCACGACACCCGGCGGTCCCGAGGTCGACACGCTGAAATTCGTCGTCGCAGAAGGGGCGAAACGCGGGCTCCCGACCATTACGCACGCGGTTACTGTGCGCGATACGCTGGCCGCTGTCGAAGCGGGACCAGACGTATTGGTTCACACGCCACACATCGGCCGTCTCGAAGAAGATTCCGCCGCGGTTGCGCGAATCGTCGAGGCGGGAATTCCAATGACGTCTACGCTTGCGGTTTTTGTTCCGCATTTTGACGAGGACGGGACGCCGCTATTTCGCGATGCGCTGCCATTCCCCTGGTATACGCTCTCGAGTGCTGGCCAAGGCGCAGTCAATGCCCGGCTGCTGTGGAATGCCGGTATCAGTTATGGCTATGGCACCGACACGAGTTGGGAGCCGAAGGTGTCACTTGCGGATGAACTCAGGGCTTTGTCTGTGGTGTTTTCACCGGCCGATATCGTAACGATACTCACTCGAAATGCGGCTCGATCGACTCTGAAAGAGAGCGAGTTTGGCACGCTTGAGGTTGGCAAGCTCGCGGATATCGTCATTCTGAACGGCAATCCGCTAGACGACATAGCCAACCTCCTCAATGTCACGACGACAATTAAGGGCGGCGAAGTGCTTTTCGATGCGAACTGATTACGCTGCCGGAAACAGAATGAGCAAAGTGCTTCTGACAGGCGTCACGCTCGCAGCGATGCTGGGAATGGCAGGTAACAGCTATGCTCAAGAATCAACCGACAGCGTCCAAGCTTCGACGGCGACTTCGCATCCAGAAGAAGTTATTGCTGCCCGCCAGGCGCTCATGTTTGAGATTGAGCGCCTGATGGTGCCAGTCGATTCAGCCACATTAGGTCCGCCGGCGGATTTTGAGGTTCTGAATTCCGCGGCACTGAGCATCTCAGCAATGCTAAGCGCCGTACCGCATCTGTTTCCACCGCCAACCAACCTGTACGATCCCGCGGTTGAGATTCCGGCGACGATAGCGCTGCCGGCGATATGGTCAGACTTTGAGACTTTCTCAGCGATGGCTGATGCCTCGACCACGGCAGCAGCTTCACTCTCACAGGCGTCGGCATCCGGTGCGCAAGCGGTTCAGGCCGCGAGCCTAAGCCTGCGCGCTACCTGTGATGCATGTCACTCTCTATTCCTGCGTCCTTATGTGCCCGCCACGGTTAACAGCGAGGATCTGGAGTTCGATTTCGACTCGGTGTTGCCCGGCAATTAGCCGATCCACTGGGAATCGAAGGCTAACGGCAATAGTAAGAGAGCATTGCTGCGGCACGGTCGAGTTGCGCTTGAAGGCTCCACGGCAGGAACGCGATAGATTATACTAGGCCAATATGCAAAACGGCTTTAGTATCCGTAAGTTGGCGCTTGGGCGGTCTTTGCAGGCATATTTAGTCAGGTTCAGGAGGGGGATACATGAGAGTGTCGTTACGGGCTGTTGCGATCATACTGTTGTGCTTAGGCGCTGCGGTGACGTCTACCGCACAAGAGGGCCATCCGCTCAAAGGCTCTTGGATAGGTGTCTGGCAAGGCAACCAAGCTCATGGCGATAGTATTGTAGTTATTCTCGATTGGGATGGCCGGGCCGTCAGTGGCATTATTAATCCGGGCACCGATAACATCGATATCGCTTCAGTAGACCTCGATCCCGAAGATTGGACGGTTCGCATCGAAGCGTCCGGCGAAGACGCTGCCGGCAAGCGACTCAATTATGTTATCGATGGGGAAATCCAGGATCTTGCCTTGCCGAGCCGCTCTATAGTCGGCCGCTGGCGCCATCAAGATGGCAGTGGCAGCTTCGAAATCAGCAGGCAATAAGGCATGTTTCGTTTACGAGTTATGGGCAGGACCGGCGGTAGATTCTTTGCTGGCGCAATCCTTGTTTGCTCATCGGCTGCGGCACTGGCCCATCATGCCATCGTTGCAAAATTTGATGATTCCTCGACTTTGCGTCTCGAAGGCGTGGTTACAAAGGTCGATTGGCGCAACCCTCACGCCCACGTGTTTTTGAATGTTGAGAGTAATCAAGGCACCGCGAATTGGGCAATTGAATTGGAAAGCCCGATCGATCTGGTCGCCAATGGCTGGCAGTCCGATTCAGTGCAGCCCGGCGACGCACTGGTCATTGACGGATATCGCGCCCGTGACGGCTCGAGGCAGATGTGGGGCGAGACAGTGGTGCTCGCCAAGACGGGCCGGACCGTTTTCAATCTGGACTTCGCCGCACCGACGTTGCCTCTGGGCGAGCGGCCGACACCGCGTTGGCCGAACGGTCAACCCGCGTTGGGCGCAGTTCCAGGATCGGCAGGCGGATACTGGGGTTTCCCTAGTGCGACGGCACTTGTCGAGAACGGAGTCGACGTTGAGATCAGCGTAGACGGCTTGCTGAGCGACCTCGACGATGCGAGACGAGTCGCGCCTATGCAGTCGTGGGCGCGGGGGCTTTTCGAGCACCGTCAGTCACGTCAGCTGCGTGACGACCCGTTGTTTTTGAACTGTAAACCACCCGGTGGACCCCGTCAGTACGAATCGCGGCACGGCGTCCAGTTCATCGAGGATCGCGAACGCGAACGCATCTTTGTGCTGATCGGCAGCGGTAATCGCAACTATCGAATTATATTTCTGGACGGGCGCGAGCAAGCAGGACAAGTTGGCGGAGATGACGACAATCCTCTGTATTACGGCCGGTCTGCAGGCCGCTGGGAAGGCGACACGCTGGTCGTCGACACGCGCGGATTCAACGAAGATTTTTGGATGACGAACAGCGGCTTGCCGCACACGAATCAATTAGTGCTGACCGAGAAATTCTCGCGTCCGAATCTAGATACACTGCAATACGAAGTCACGATTGATGATCCAGGTGCCTACACTCGGCCATGGACAGCCAGCTGGTCATTACGGTGGGTCGGCGGCGAAGAACTACCGGCAAATTTTTGTCAAAACAACAGACCATGAGGAGCGTGATTATGAAATCACATTTATTAGCGGTACTGGGCGTAGCTTCCATTCTCGGCGGTCAAGCCCTGGCACATCATTCCTTTTCAGCGGAGTTCGATTCCACTCAGCCGATATCGTTGACCGGCATCGTAACTAAAGTCGAATGGACAAACCCGCATGTCTGGTTTTATATCAATGTAACTGATCCGGATACTGGCGAAGTCACCAATTGGGGCGCTGAAATGGGCCCGCCGCATGGTCTTCAGCGGCGCGGCTGGCGGCGCAATACGCTTAATATCGGTGAAGAAGTCAGCGTCGATGGTTTCCTGGCCCGCAACGGCAGCCCGCGAGTTAATGCAAGAAGTGTGACGATGACTTCGACCGGAGGACGACCGGGCGAAACCTTGGATGCAAACTCGAGCCAACAGGACGGACGCTAAATGCTGAACCGAGCCGGGCTAGTCACACTTGCGATGGCTGGCGCGATTTTATTTTGTGGTGCATCGGCCGAGGCCCAGCGCCGCGAGCGCAATCCGAATCTGCCGCCACCGGGCCCGGCGCCCCGCGGCGACAGAGGCCAGATTCTACTCGGCGGTGCGACACCTGAAGAAAAGGGCGTTTGGACGCCGCTGTTCGGAATCTTCGACCCCATAGCTCCCGTCGAGGAAGTGCCGTTTCAGCCGTGGGCGCGTGCTTTGTACGATGCGCGCCAGATTCACGAGATGGAACCGCATGCACGCTGCAAAGTCTCGGCCCTCTCGCGCCAGTTCTTGACGCCTTACGGTGTCGAGATCGTCGACATCCCGGAGCTCAAGCAGCTGTTAATTTTTGATATTGGTGGGCCACACACGTTTCGTATCGTGCACATGGACGGCCGTTCGCACCCGACGCATCCGCTGCCGAGCAACTATGGGCATTCAGTGGGCTGGTGGGAAGGCGATACGCTTGTCATCGACAGCATTGGTTTCAACGAAGACTTCTGGTTTGAACGCCGTGGTCTGCCGCACACAGACCAGATGCATGCGATCGAACGCTTGACGAGAGTCAATGCGGACGTGATTGAGTATGAACTGACGGTTGATGACCCCGGCGCCTATACGGCACCGTGGACCGGCGCGTTTGCTTTGCAGTGGGAAGCAGGCACCGAACTTTTCGAGTACATATGTCAGCAAGCTAATTACGCGCACGAGCTGATGGTGGGCGGCGAGGGCTCGTCGGTCGACCGCAGCAGCTCCATCGTCCCATAAACGTTCGGTAATTAAGCCCAGGCGAGGTAGTCGTATGTTCGGGGTCTTCGTATGTTAATGGCCAAAACAACCCACATTCCGACCCTCAGCAAAGCACTGCTTGGGGTCGTGTTGGCATGCGGCGCAGTGGCCTGCACTGAGCAGCCATCGTCCGAGCAGCCGTCATTCGGGCAGGGCCAATTGGGGCAGCCATTAACGTATTCGACATGGCACACGTATTCTGGCGGCGCGCACGCTGCGCAGTTCTCGGCGCTCCAGCAGATAAACAAGTCCAACGTCGCTGAGCTGGAGATCGCCTGGACGTTCCCGACCGGCGACCGTAGCTTCGTTTTCAATCCCATCGTCGTAGACGAAGTCATGTACGTGCTTGCGCGCGATAATGAAATCGTAGCACTCAAAGCTGATACCGGCGAAGAGTTGTGGGCGCACGCCAACGAAGGCGCTGTCGGTGCGCGGGGTATCAATTATTGGCGCAGTGCGGACGGTGCCGAACGTCGATTGGTCTACCTGAATGCCGGCTTCATCACTGCAATCGATGCGCGCACCGGCGCCACGGTTACTGACTTCGGCAACAACGGTCGTGTCGACTTGCGCTCCGCGCTGGCAGATGGAGGGCGCGATATCAGCGCCATCCGGCCGCTATCGACGAGCAACCCGGGCCGGGTTTTCGAAGACTTGTACATCATATCGTTGCCTGCGCAGGGTGCGGGCTACGAATCTACGCCAGGTGATATCACCGCCTGGGATATCAGAACCGGCGAGCTCCGCTGGGTTTTCCACAGCATTCCGCATCCGGGCGAATTCGGCTACGACACATGGCCCGAGGATGCCTACAAGACAGCCGGCGGCGTGCACAATTGGAGTGAACTGACCGTCGACGAGGTGAATGGCATTGCGTTCATTCCGTTTGGAACCGCGCGCTACGATTTCTACGGTGGCGACCGCGAAGGCGACAACTTGTACGGAAATTCGCTGGTCGCCCTGAATGCGCGTACCGGCGAGCGGCTCTGGCACCAGCAACTCGTGCATCACGATCTTTGGGATTACGATCTTCCTCAGGCGCCAAAATTGCTGACCCTGCAAGTCGACGGCCGTGAGATCGAGGCAGTCGCGCAGGCGACCAAGCACGGATTCCTGTTCGTATTCGACCGGCACACCGGAGAGCCAGTTTGGCCTATCGAAGAACGGCCAGTGCCGCAGTCCGATGTGCCGGGCGAGCATACGTCGCCGACCCAGCCATTTCCGACGAAGCCAGCGCCTTTTGCTGCACAGTCTTTCACGCAGAGCGATATCAACCCGTTTCTGCCGCAGGACGAGCAGGAAACCATGCGCGAGCGGCTTCGGTATTCGCGCAACGAAGGCCTGTTTACGCCGCCAAGCTTCGCAGGCTCCATCGGAATGCCCGGCCACAATGGCGGCGCCAATTGGGGCAGCTCGGCCGTTGACCCAATCAATGGCAAGCTCTATGTCGTTTCGAAGAATCTGCCCGTCATGCTGCGTGTTGAGCTTACCGACAGGGAGCCTTCGGTACGCACCGTGGTCGGTTCCGTGGTAACGCCCGAGCAAGCGGCCCAGGCGCGCGCTGCCGCTGAAGCGGCAGCCGCGAATGGCCCCATTCTGATCGCATCACCCTACGATTTCATGCGCAGCCCGACAAATGGCATGGCGGCGATCGGTCCGCCGTGGTCGCACATCACGGCCTATGATTTGAACACCGGCGAAATCGAATGGCGAATTCCTAACGGCACAACGGCCGGGCCCGGGATCCCCAACGATGCCGGCGCTCAGTATCCGCGCGGCGCGCCGCTGGTCACCGCCGGCGGACTCTTATTCGTTGCCACTGCTCAGGATCGACAGCTACGCGCTTACGACCGGGACACGAGTGAAGTTCTTTGGTCACACCCGCTGCCGACGGGTTCGGAGGGTATTCCGGCCACCTATGAAATCGGCGGGCGCCAGTATCTCGCGGTGCCGGTTGCTGCGGGCGCGGGCTTATTCGCGCCTGCGTCGGTGATGGATCTGCCTGACGGCGAGCGGGCTTACATGGTGTTTTCGCTGCCGCAACGCTGACTGCCCCAGCCTTCTGCGGGCCCATCTACGGAAACATCTATAGTCGATAAACGGTCTTCGCTCGCCGCTGCGTCTCAGCAGGCTAAAATGGGTATACGCGGGGCGAAATGATCGTAGAATGTTCGTTATGAAGAATTTTCTCGTCATATTGGCAACCGCCGCAGTCGTTGCGGGCGGCATGTTCTACTGGCAGCAGGGCCAGGAAGCGGGTGCACCAGCCGGCGCGACACCCGGCCCGGGCGGTGGCGGCCCCGCCGGCGGTTTCGGCAGGCAGGCTCCGCCACTGGTGGGTGTGCAGTCGGTGTCCCGCGAGCAACTCTACGACACGGTTGACGCGATTGGCACAGCGAGCGCCAATGAATCCGTGACGTTGACGGCCAAAGTCACCGACACAGTCAGCTCGGTCAATTTCGAAGACGGCGACTTTGTCGAAGCCGGTGCCGTGCTTGTTCAGCTGACAAATCGCGAGGAAGAGGCGCTGCTGGCCGAAGCGCGTGCCAACCTGGACGACGCTGAGACGCAGCTCGCGCGGCTGGAAAATCTCGCAGAACAAAACCTCGTGTCTGGTTCGGAGCGCGATATTGCGCGCAGCCGCGCCGAAGCGTCACGGGCGCGACTGGATACCGTCCTCGCCCGTCTCAGCGATCGACTGATTCGAGCCCCGTTTGCCGGTGTGCTTGGCTTCCGGCAGGTCAGCCCGGGCACCATGCTCGCGACCAACACGCCGATTACGACGATCGACGACATCTCGATCATCAAGTTGGATTTCACGGTGCCAGAATCGTTTTTTGGCGCGATGACGCCGGGTGCACCCGTCATCGCTAGCGCCGCGAGCTACCCGAACCGTGAGTTTGCAGGGCAGGTGCGGACGGTCGGATCACGTGTCGATCCAGTGACCCGTGCTATACAGGTACGTGCGCATATCGCAAACGACGATCGGGCGCTCAGGCCCGGCATGTTGCTGACGGTCCGAGTTGTCATGGCCGAGCGCTCGGCGCTGGTCGTGTCGGAGAACGCGGTCTTTCAGATTCAAGACCGCGCCTATGTCTATGTGGTCGACGATGATCTCACGGCGCGCGAACGGGAGATCGAGATCGGCGCGCGGCGCTTCGGCAGCGTCGAGGTGCTCGCGGGGTTGCAGGAGGGCGAGCGCATCGTGACCGAGGGCATCGTTAAGCTCCGCAATGGTATCCGCGTCAGGGTCGAAGGCGCCGGTTCTGCAACTGGCGGGTACGGAGATTCGGAATAGATTCATCGGAGTAGATTCGTATGTGGTTGTCTGACATTTCGGTAAAGCGTCCGGTCTTTGCAACAGTGCTTAGCCTGATGCTTATCGCTTTCGGCGCACTGTCGTTTCGGGATCTAACCGTGCGTGAATATCCGGATGTCGTGCAGCCCGTCGTCCAAGTGTCCGCGGCCTATCCCGGGGCAGCCGCGGATATTATTGAAACTCGCGTCACACAGGTCCTTGAAGGCGAACTCAGCGGCATCGAGGGCGTCAAGACCATTCGGTCGACGAGCCGCGATGGTCAAGCAAGCCTAAATATCGAATTTGAGCTGAGCCGCGATCTGGATGAGGCGGCCAACGATGTGCGTGATCGCGTCTCGCGGGTCGTGGACCGACTGCCCGAAGATGTCGAGACGCCGTCGGTATCGAAATCCGACTCGGACAGCCAGCCGATCATGTGGCTCACACTGACCAGCGACAGCATGGACATGATGGCGTTGACCGACTACATGGAGCGATATGTGCTCGATCGATTCGCCGTGATTCCGGGCGTTTCGAACATCAACGTTTTCGGCTCCGGCGGTCCGTCGATGCGGGTCTGGGTCGATCCGCTGGCAATGGCGGCCCGCAATCTTACGGTCACTGATATCGAGGCGGCTGTGCGTCGCGAGAACCTCGAGCTGCCGGCAGGTCGGGTCGAATCCCAGGATCGCGACTTCCAGGTGCGCATGGCGCGCAATTACCTGACCGAGGACGATTTCCGCAATTTGGTCATTTCGCAGGGCGCTGACGGGCACCTCATAAGGCTCGGCGAGATCGCGCGGGTCGAGATCGGGCCACGCCAGCAGGATCGAAGCTTCCGCACGAACGGCGCCATTACAACGGGTTTCGGTGTCGTTAAGCAGTCCAAGGCCAACACTGTTGAAGTGCTTGATGCGGTCAAAGTCGAGGTCGACCGGCTCAACGCAGGCGATTTACCAGACGGGATGGAGCTCGTTACAAGCGGCGACGATTCAATGTTTATACGCGCTGCGATCGATGCCGTTTATTGGACAATCCTGATGACCACGACGCTGGTTGGATTGGTTATTCTCGTATTTCTCGGTAGTTTCCGGGCAATGATCGTGCCGCTGGTGACGATCCCAGTTTGCTTGATTGCGTCGTTCTCG
>JAHEEO010000132.1 GCA_024640665.1 Rhodospirillales bacterium
AGGAAGTGGCGCGCGGAGAATTTAGAGCAGACTTGTACTATCGCCTCAATGTCTTCCCCGTTACAGTGCCACCACTTCGCGATCGAGTCGAAGATGTTTCATTACTAGCGGAATACTTCGTCAAGAATCACGCGCAACGTCACGGCAAGAATTTCGACTCGATAGCTCCGCAGTTTCTTCAAGATCTGACCAGGCGCGAATGGCCCGGCAACGTCAGAGAACTGGAAGCAGTAATCGAACGCGCCGTGATTGTTTCCACCGGCACCATTCTCAACCCGATAACCGAACCGTTCTTGAAGTCGAAAGGGCTAACAAATTTTGACAATGATTTAACGCGAGTCGCAGAAGTTTTCGACCACGGCCTGGACGAAGCTGAACGCCAGCACATCGTGCGTCTATTGAATCAGACCAACTGGGTCATCGAAGGCGAAAACGGCGCAGCGAAACGCTTGAACATCGCTCCCAGCACGTTGCGTTCCCGCATGAAAAAGCTGGGCATAGAGCGCCCGCACGCCGCGCCCGAAGACGGCAAACCGAAGGCAAATGCGCAGAACGTGCACTGACCGCTGACTTCTCTCGGCGATGTTGTGCTATTCGGAATCGTCGTCTGCAAAATCCGGCGGCGATTCCAGACACTCCGTCAGTGCGTCCGGGTCGCGCACCTGCAGTGGTTCTCCGGAGGGAATCTGCAGTGAATCTGACTCATCCGGAATATTTAGCCCGTCGGGAACTCGAATGGGCGGTATGGACCCGCTAGTGGCATAGAGCGCCGGATCTTCACACCTGAGCGTGCTCTCTCCGGAGCACGCGGTCACAGCGAATACCGTAGCTGCTATCAGCAGAATTTTTGCAAAATGGCTCATCTATAACCTGCATGATCTACGCCGGCGACATCCATCGCTGCGGCCACTGCAGCGTGATGTTGCGCCGAAAATTCAGTTAATGGCATACGGATGCCCGTTCCGGCGTAACCCATTACGTGCATCGCCCATTTTACCGGAATCGGGTTGCTCTCCAAAAACAAGCTGGTGTGCAGCGGCTGCAAGTCGGCATCGATACGTTCCGCGAGCTCGCGCTGTTCGCTCGTTGCCGCGTCACACAATTGACGCATTAACTTTGGCGCGACATTGGCGGTCACCGAAATAACGCCATTGCCGCCGCTGAGCATGAACTCGCAAGAGGTTGCATCATCGCCGCTCAGCAGTGCAAAGTCCGGACCGGCAGCATCACGAATCTTTGCAACTCTGTCTAACTTTCCTGTCGCATCTTTGACCGCGGCGATGTTCTGATGACGACTCAACTCCGCTGTTGTTTCCGGCAATAGATCAACAGCCGTTCGAGACGGGACGTTATAAAGAATGATGGGCGCGGAGACCGCATCCGCAACAGCCGTAAAATGACCGACCATACCGAGCTGTGTCGGCTTATTGTAATAAGGTGTCACGATCAGAAATGCCGCGACACCCAGCGCATCGACCGACCGCGATAATTCAAGGGTCTGTGCGGTCGAATTCGAACCCGTACCCGCAATAATGGGGATTCGGCCATTGGCCATCTCAAGAGACCGCGCAATCAGCTCAATGTGCTCGTCATGGCTCAACGTGGCCGACTCTCCGGTCGTGCCAGCGATGACTAGCGCATTCGTGCCAGAATCTACATGGAAATCGATCAATTTACCCAATTGGGCAAAATTGATTGTCCCATCTGACTCCATTGGCGTAACTAGCGCCACCATACTGCCCGTCAACATTTGCTTTTCTCTTTGTATCTGAGGCCGAGGATGGTACTGAGACGACCTTGAGTACGCAATACGGACCTAGTTGGTAGAGGCTAAGGAGGTTACACTGGTCAGCGTCCAGCGATTAGCAAGATTACAGAACATTCATGGAACAACTCCTCGTCGTCTCGGCAATGGGCGATAACTCATCCAATGTCGTTCGCAACTTAACCCGGGTCGTACTGGATTGCGGTGGCAATATCAGAGAAAGCCGTATGGCTGCGCTGGGATCGGAGTTCGCCATTTTGCTGCTGGTGTCGGGAAACTGGCACACCATGAACCGACTCGAACAAGACCTGCGCAAGCATGCAGAATCGGATGGCCTGGTGATGCAACTCAAACGCACCGAGCCGCGGCATTTTGCCAAAGAACTGCTCCCCTACGCCGTCGATGTCGTTGGACTCGACCAACCGGGCATCGTCAATAGCATGAGTGCCTTTTTCGCCACTCGAAAAGTCGAGATCGGCGACGTCACGACACGAACATACGAAACCACATCAACTGGAACTCAGATGTTCTCTGTCCAAATGCTGATCAACATTCCGGCAACAGTTCATATTTCCGGCTTGAGAGAAGAATTCATGGAGTTCTGCGACCAACTCAACGTAGACGCCATCATAGAACCTGTAAAACACGCGTGAGGATCCACACAAATGCCTCCTGTCTCCATTGGCAAAAAAGTTCCTGCCTTCAAGATTCCTGCCACAAGCGATAAAACCATTGCAAGCAAGGACTTGGCCGGCCAAGCCTACGTCCTCTTCTTTTATCCACGCGACAATACGCCCGGATGCACAACGGAAGGCCAGAATTTTCGCGATGCTTATGCAAAATTTAAGCGGCAAAAAGTGGAAGTTTTTGGTATATCTCGAGACAACTTAAGGTCTCACGAGCGCTTCAAAACCAAGTTTGAGTTTCCTTTCGAGCTGTTATCTGACGAAGATGAGAAACTCTGCAGTGTGTTCGAGGTCGTAAAGGACAAGAACATGTATGGTAAAAAGGTCCGCGGCATCGAACGCAGCACCTTCTTAATAGATGCAACAGGCAAGCTCAGGCGCGAATGGAGAAAAGTTAAAATTGATGGCCACGTCGATGAAGTCCTGGCAGCTGCCAAAGAACTCTGATGAATCGATGTTGTTATGGCCGTAATTTGCGAAAATGCTGGATAATCAAGAAAATCGAGGAACTCTGGTCAATGCAGACGCGTCCAATATGAACAATATACTGGCTAGGAGTGGACATTGAAAAACGTAGTAGGCGCCCTACTACTTCTTGCTGCAAGCAGCACAATAGCTGCTGAACTGCCCGATTTCGGCAGCGCCGCTAACGCAGTTCTAAATAAGTCACGCGAACATCAAATAGGTCGCGGCGCAATGCTGCAGTTGCGAAATGCCGGTATCGTTCTTGACGATCCGCAGCTCACCGAATACGTGACCCTTTTAGGCTCCAAGATCGCCAGCCAAGCCAACGATGGCGACCATGAATTTGAGTTTTTCGTAGTCAATGACTCGAGCATTAACGCGTTTGCGATGCCCGGCGGATATATCGGCGTTCATTCCGGACTCATTCTTGCCAGCGAAAACGAAAGCGAACTCGCGGGTGTGTTGGCGCACGAGGTCTCGCATGTAACGCAGCGCCACATCGCCCGGTCCATCTACGATAATCAACGTAGCAGCGTTTTGTCGATCGCCTCTATGCTTGCCGCAATCGTACTCGGCGCCACCACCGATATGTCCGGAGATGCTATGCAAGGCATCATGACAGCCGGCCAAGCTGCGGTTGCGCAGCGGCAACTCAATTTTTCGCGAGCCAACGAGCAAGAAGCTGACCGTATCGGCATTGACGTCTTAGCCGCCGCAGGTTTCGATCCGTCCGGCATGTCCAGTTTTTTTGAGAAACTGTCGCGTCGCTACGGTTCCGCGGGACAGGTGGTTCCAGAGTTCTTGCGCAGCCACCCCATCACCGCATCACGCGTTGCAGAGGCGCGCGGTCGCGCCCGCAGCTTGCCGCGCATTACGAATGTGAATAGTACGGGTTACGGCCTGGCAAAGGCACGCCTGGTAGCTTTGACACAGCCTACCGGCGAAGCGGCAATGGCTATGTTTGAAAGCGTTGCAGAAAGCGAACTACCCGAAGATAGATACGGCCGCGCTCTGGCGTTAATGCGCATCGGCCTGCATGACAACGCCGAACGGCTATTTGGCGATCTAACACGGGAATTTCCGTCAATCATTGCGTATCGAATCGGCCAAGCGGAAGCACTGTTCGATGGTGGCCTGCCTGAGCAGGCGATGCGTATTTACAAGGACGCCATCGACCTCTCACCGCGCAATATTCCGCTTACGATTAGTTACGCAGAGCGCTTAATTGAATCTGGTGAGGCTGCGCAAGCTCACCGCGTGCTGCTCGACTTGCTGAACAATGTGCCACCAACACCCGCGCAGATTCAGCTGATTGCGCGCGCGGCCAATGCTGAGGGCGACGTGGCAAACGCGCACAACTACATGTCCGAGTACTATCTTTCAATTGGCAATCTGATGCTTGCCTTGAACCAGTTGCGCATGGCGCTGGAGTCACCCGACGTCAATTCCGTCGATCAGTCGCGATTTCGCGCAAAATTAGAACGCCTAATAGACTATCTGCCGGAAGACGAGCGCGCACGCGCGGCTGCGTCTTTATAGGGCGCCACTGCATCACGCCACACTTCCCTGCGGCTGACCGATTGCACTGCAATCACGCTGACACATGGGCGCGGCGAATTCTGCGATTGCCAAATACGTCTTAATAGCACTAAAATAGTCCTATACGTTTTAGCAGGACGCCGCCATGCTCCGAATGAGCAAATTAACCGACTACGGCACGATGGTATTAGCCCAGCTAGCGGCCAATTCACCGCACTTGTGCACGGCCGGGCAGGTTGCCGGCGCAACACATATTGGTCGAGCTACCGTCAGTAAACTGCTGAAATCTTTAAATAAATCCGGGCTTGTCATCTCTGAACGAGGTCCGCTTGGTGGCTATGCACTGGCGCGCCCAGCCGGACTGATCACGGCAGCTGAAATTATTGATGCGCTGGAAGGACCCGTTGCCATCACTGAATGCAGCGCATCGCACGGCGCCTGCGGACTGGAGCCGTTTTGTCGTGTCGGCAACGCTTGGCAACGCATCAATACGGGTATTCGCAGCGCGCTGGAAAAGGTCACGTTGGCGGATCTACGCGCCGGCTCGGCATTCTCTGAGACGCCCGATCTTATCTCGCCATTGCGGGAAACCGTCGACTCGGCGCACTAACTAAAGGAACGCACCTCCATGGCCACTGAGTCTCAAGACCTCGCGGACATAGTGCAGCGTAAGTACGCGCACGGCTTCGTTACAGACATTGAACAAGATACCGTTGCCCCGGGCTTGAATGAAGACGTCATTCGCTTCATTTCCGCTAAAAAGGGGGAGCCGGAGTTTTTGACGCAATGGCGCCTGAAGGCCTATCGACACTGGTTGACGATGCGCGCGCCCGATTGGGCTCACCTGAACATTGCACCAATCGATTACCAGGCAATTTCATACTATGCCGCGCCAAAAAATGCCGACGATGCGCCTAAGAGCCTCGACGAAGTCGACCCAAAGCTACTGGAAACATACGAAAAGCTGGGCATTCCATTGCATGAGCGTGCGCGGCTGGCCGGCGTAGCGGTCGATGCGGTCTTTGACAGCGTTTCAGTCGCAACCACGTTTAAAACCAAGCTCGCCGAAGCCGGAGTCATCTTTTGCTCGTTTTCCGAAGCCGTGCAGAACCATCCGGAACTGATAAAAAAGTATTTGGGTACCGTCGTTCCTGTTCGCGACAATTATTTTGCAGCGCTCAATTCAGCTGTCTTTACCGATGGCTCGTTTGTCTACATTCCCAAAGGCGTGCGTTGCCCTATGGAGCTGTCCACATACTTCCGTATCAACGCGGCCAATACAGGTCAGTTCGAACGAACGCTGATCATCGCGGACGAAGGCAGCCACGTAAGCTACCTCGAGGGGTGCACGGCGCCGATGCGCGATGAAAACCAACTGCATGCAGCCGTTGTCGAACTCGTTGCGCTGGACAACGCAGAAATAAAGTACTCCACCGTGCAAAACTGGTACCCAGGCGATGAAGAAGGTCGCGGCGGTATCTATAACTTCGTCACCAAGCGTGGCGACTGCCGGGGCGTACGCTCGAAGATCTCATGGACGCAGGTCGAGACTGGTTCGGCAATTACGTGGAAATACCCAAGCTGCGTATTGCGCGGTAAAGACAGTGTTGGTGAGTTTTATTCTGTCGCGCTGACCAACAACTATCAGCAAGCCGACACCGGAACCAAAATGATTCATATCGGTGAAAATAGCCGCAGCACCATTATTTCTAAGGGCATTTCCGCCGGGCACGGCCAAAACGCTTATCGCGGCCTGGTCCGAATAATGCCCACTGCGGCTGGCGCCCGAAATTACACGCAATGCGATTCACTGCTGCTCGGCGATCAGTGCGGTGCGCATACTTTCCCATATATAGAATCGCGGCGGCCAGACGCGCGCGTCGAACACGAAGCCACGACTTCAAAGATCAGCGAAGATCAATTGTTCTACTGTCGGCAACGCGGACTGACCGAAGAAGATGCCGTCAATATGATCGTCAACGGCTTCTGTAAAGAAGTTTTCAAGGAATTGCCAATGGAGTTCGCCGTGGAAGCTCAGAATTTGATGAATGTCAGCCTGGAAGGAGCAGTTGGTTAAACCATGAAAGCTATGCTTACGATCGAAGATTTGCATGTGTCCGTTGACGGACAACCTATTCTGAAAGGCCTGAATCTCACTGTTGCGGCAGGAGAAATCCACGCGATCATGGGACCCAATGGATCCGGGAAGAGCACGCTGGCACAGGTTTTGGCCGGCAAAGAAGACTATGAAATAACCTCAGGCCGGGTTACGTATCGCGACCAGAATCTGCTGGACATGCTGCCGGAAGAACGCGCGCGAGCCGGACTTTTTTTGGCATTTCAATATCCCGTCGAAATACCCGGCGTTAATAACGCCTATTTGCTGAAAGCAGCGGTAAACGCCAAGCGTGCGGCACGCGGAGAACCGCTGGTTGATGCGTTCGAGTTTATGCAACTGGTGAAAGAGCGCATGGCGCAAGTTGAAATCTCTCAAGAATTCCTGCATCGCAGCGTAAACGAAGGCTTCTCCGGAGGCGAGAAGAAGCGTAACGAAATTTTGCAGATGCTCATGTTGGAACCCGAACTCGCTGTCCTGGACGAAACAGATTCCGGTTTAGATGTTGATGCGCTGCGGATTGTTGCAGGCGGCGTCAATAGTCTCAGGCATCCGGATCGCTCGATGATCGTCGTCACCCACTATCAGCGACTTCTCGAACTCATCGTGCCAGACCGAGTGCACGTGCTTGCGAATGGGCAAATTGTCAAATCCGGCGACAAAGAACTGGCCCGCGAATTAGATGAGCGTGGTTATGACTGGGTTCGAACC
This sequence comes from Rhodospirillales bacterium, assembly GCA_024640665.1. Taxonomy (GTDB): domain Bacteria; phylum Pseudomonadota; class Gammaproteobacteria; order Steroidobacterales; family Rariloculaceae; genus JAHEEO01. The sequence goes on from JAHEEO010000132.1 coordinate 7,283, forward strand.
GAGCTCGCAGCTACACCGACATGAGCCGCCTTGAAATGGCCTTCAACGGCCTCTATAAGGATTTGCCTGGGTCATCAGCGGTCGATGCCCAGCGCAAAGATGCATTCGAGCGGTTCATGCGCGCGGGACTGCCAACGCGCCGTGACGAAGATTGGCGCTACACAGAAATCAGCGCATTAGGCGAGATAGATTTTCGTCATGCCGTCGCTCCCCCAGCAACAGCAAAGCAGGCAGCCCACCACGATCCGCTGCCGATTCGCGCCGGCTCGAAACTCACTTTCGTGAATGGTCGGTATGCCCCAGAGAGCTCAACGATTAACCAAAGCCATCGCATGCTCGTGCATCCGCTCGAAACCAACTGGACCAAACTCAGCGATGGCTTTCCCGGCCACGAACGAGTCTTTGCCCATCCTCTAGGGCTCGTGAACACAGCGTTTACCCAGTTAGGGGCCGTGATCAGCATCCCTAAGAATTCCCACGTTGACACGCCTATATTGCTGGAATTCTTGCAGCTATCCGACGACACGCTTGCCGTTCAACCACGCCTAATCATTGAATTGGCAGCCAACTCTTCTGCAGAGGTCATCGTTCAGCATGCCGGACAATCAAGCGCAACAAATTGGACCAACATGGTCACGGAGATTCATCAATCTGCTGGGTCTAAACTGACGTTCATTCACGTCCAAGAACAGGGCCTCGCCGCTACGCATACCTGCCTGACAACTGCGGCGCTCAAGCGCGACGCTCATTTCAGCGGCGGTTACTTCGATCTCGGCGGCAAACTCGCACGCAATGACATTGAAATAGCATTAGACGAACACGGTGCATCTGCTGAGCTATTCGGCGCTTTCTTACCTATCCAATCGCAACATGCGGACAATCACATCAAGATAGATCATCGTGCGCCGAACACCACCAGCAACGAGTATTTTCGCGGTATAGCAGGACCGAAGAGCCGGGGTGTATTTAATGGCAAGGTCATCGTTCACAAGCATGCACAGAAAATCTCAGCACAACAACGCAGCGACAACCTCCTACTGGACAAGACAGCCGAGATAGACACTAAACCGGAACTCGAAATCTATGCTGACGACGTTAAATGCAGCCACGGTGCAACCGTTGGCGAGCTCGACGAACAACACCTGTTCTACCTGCAAAGCAGAGGCATCAACGAACTGGCCGCACGAGCGTTGCTGACATTCGCATTTGCAAATTCGTCGCTGGATTTCATCAAGGACGAAGCCTTACGCACAGCTCTCTCCGAGAAAATTGCCAAACGCTTGCCTCAGCACGAAAAATGGGAGCGCCTAACCTAATGTCCGTTGCGGTCGACAAAACTCTCATTTCAGACATGGCTGCTATCCGCGACGAATTTCCGGTGCTGCACCAGAGCATCAACGGCCATCCGCTGGCTTATCTCGACAATGCCGCA
>JAHEEO010000133.1 GCA_024640665.1 Rhodospirillales bacterium
GCGGCGGCTATTATCAGCCGCTTGACTCACAGTGGACTTACCATCGATGCATTCAAGGCCACCGGCGTCGCCTTGCGCCGCGACATTCTTGCAATGGAAGATGCCGGGGCGCGTAACGTTGAAATTTTCACGGACTTTGGCATTGTCTGCACGACGGCCAAGAACGCACCCGCGCTCACCCGCCAACTCTTGAATTCGCTCGGCGACAAGAAACCGGATGCCATCATGTTCGAACTTGGTGACGGCTTACTCGGTGCCTATGGCGTTGAAGCCATACTGCTGGACGAATCGATACGCAATGCGCTCAGCGCGGTTGTTCTGTGCGCCAGCGATCCCGTTTCGGCCTGGGGCGGCATCAAATTGTTGCGTGAACAATTTCAAATCGAACCCGCTGCCGTTACCGGACCGGCCACCGACAACGCCGTTGGCATCGACATCATCAAAGATCGATGTAATGTCCCGGCGGTTAATGCCATGACGCATTCGGCTGAGCTCGGTGACTTACTGCAAGGCAATCTTGGCTTGGTTCGCGGCAAAGCCGAAGCGGCAGCGCAATGACAATCTACCCTGTCATCGTCCTCGGCGGCAGCGGCTACGTGGCCGGCGAGATGCTGCGCCTCGTTGCCGGACACCCCGCACTGCAACTGGCGGGCGCCGTCTCGACAAGCTTGGCGGGCCAACCAATTGCTGCCACTTTCGGCCATCTAAGGCCCGTGTATCCGAGCGAAACGTTCATTGATTTCGACTCTGCCGAGTCATTATTGGCTCGGTCCGCACACAATATACTGCTGTCGGCGGCTCCGCACGGTGCCTCTGCCGCTCTGATCAAGCGCATGCTCGAAGTAGCAAATTCTGTCGGCACCAAGTTGACGGTTGTTGATGCATCAGCCGATTTTCGGTTTCGCGATGCCGACAGCTTCGCCGCCGTCTACGGCACACAGCATCCCGCACCGGATCTGCTCGATCAATTCGTCTGCGCCGTCCCGGAACACGTGGCGCAAACCAACACGCCGCATGCAGCCCACCCAGGTTGCTTTGCGACAACGATGCTGCTCGGCATCGTACCGCTGCTCGCCAACGACTTGGCCGAAGCGTCTATCAGCGTCAGCGCTGTCACTGGCAGCACCGGCGCCGGGCGCAAACCCAGAGATACGACCCACCACCCAGAAAGGCAAAGCAATATGTTTGCTTACCAAGTCCTCAAACACCGGCATGCACCGGAAGTGGAGGCGCTTGCGAAAGCAGCAAGCGGCACCGGCCTCGCGCTTCACTTCGTACCGCACTCGGGGCCATTTGCGCGCGGCATACATGCGACTATCTTTGCAAAAAAGCGCACCAGTATTACCACCAAGGCACAGGTGATCGAGGCACTGCGCAGCTATTACACGGATGCCAAACTGGTGAACGTACTCGATAGCCCGCCAAAGATGAAAGACGTCGCCGGCAGTTGCTCGGCGGCGCTAAGCGCCGACGTGGACGGCGACACGATTGTGGTCACATCAGTGCTGGACAATTTGCTCAAAGGTGCATCCGGCGGCTGCGTGCAGTGGCTCAACCGCTTGCTCGGCTTGCCCGAAACGCTCGGAATTACCAACCCATCCATCGGGTGGCTTTAGATGACTCAAAACAACCATCGCCGTTCCGCGCACCTCGACGAGGTTTACCCAATGCTGGCTTTCGAACCTACGCACGGCCACGGCGTTTATTTGCAGGATGCAAATGGTCGCGAAGTACTCGACTTCTATGGCGGACACGCCGTCGCTGCACTTGGCTACGGCCATCCCAAGCTCACGGAGGCATTGGTATCACAGGCTAGGAGCCTGCAGTTTCAGAGCAACATCGTACCAATGAAGATTCGCGATCAGGCTGCTGACGCGCTGGCAAAATTTGCACCGGATGGCTTAGATCGGGTGTTCTTCGTAAATAGCGGGGCAGAAGCAAACGAAAACGCGTTAAAACTCGCACTGAAACTGACGGGTCGAAACAAGATCGTTGCCATGGAACATGCTTTTCATGGCCGTACGGCTGCAGCGGCAGCCGTGACGTGGGGCGCTGCGAATTCTTGGTACGGCTTTCCGCGAATGCCGATGGATGTCGAATTCGTGCCACGCGACGACATTGATGCACTCGAGGCAGCCCTCGACGCGGATACCGCTGGTCTCATCATCGAGCCCGTGCAAGGCCTCGCTGGCGGCTACGACTTCAGCAAAGAGTTCATGCATGCAGCGCGCTCACTGACGCAGCGCGTCGGCGCGATGCTCATACTCGACGAAGTGCAAACGGGCATGGGTCGCTTGGGACAGCCTTTCGGCGCGCAACTGTATGAGGTTCAGCCCGACCTGCTAACTACCGCAAAAGGACTGGCTGGCGGCTTTCCGGCCGGTGCCGTCATCATGAGCAATGACATTGCCAAGCAACTAGGCGCCGGTGAGTTGGGCACCACTTTTGGCGGTGCGCCGATGGCCTGCGCGGCAATTATCGCGGTGATCAATGTAATCCGCGAAGAGAATCTTCTTGAGCGTGTCCGCACGACGTCCAACGAAATAATGCAGAAGTGCATCACCGGGCCGATTACGGGCCTGCAGGGTCATGGTTACTTGCTGGGACTCGTCGGAGAAAGGAAAGCGGCAGCCGTGCGCAATGCACTATTGGAGAAAAATATATTGACCGGGACAAGCAGTGCACCCAACGTGCTCAGGCTACTGCCGCCGCTGATCCTCGAGTCAGACCACGTAGACCAACTCGCAGCGGCATTGAAGGAGATCGCCTAATGGAGCGCTTTAACGATTTAGCAGATTTTTCAGCGGCAGAGATACAAGAGCTTATCGCGCTTGCCAATCGCCTGGACCATACTCCGGAGCCACAGGCGCTCGAAGGAAAAGTGCTGTCATTGTTATTTTTGAATCCGTCGCTTCGCACGCTCGCTTCGTTTCAATCCGCTATGGTGCGCCTCGGCGGCGGCTCCTTCGTCATATCGCCGGACATGTCGATCCACGGACTCGAAACTCGGCCTGGCATCGTGATGGACGGCGAAGCAGCCGAACACATTCGCGAAGCCGTGCCGGTCATCGCGTCGTATGGCGATGCCATCGGCATACGCGCGTTTGCTCAGCGCCGTGATATCGACACCGATGTCGCCGATCGCGAGTTTGACGAGTTAGCGGGGCTGGCCGGATGCCCTGTAATCAACATGGAATCGGCGATTCAGCATCCTTGCCAAAGCCTTGCTGACTGGAAAACCTTGGACGACCTAAATATACCGAGCAATAAAGGTAAGTTCGTTTTGTCTTGGGCCTACCACCCCAAGGCCTTGCCATTAGCCGTGCCCTCATCGACGTTGAAGATGGCAGCAATGCGCGGCATGGACGTCACTGTCTTAAGACCAGAGGGTTTTGAGCTGCCGGATGCCGTCATGCAGAAAGCGCAATCTCTTGCCGAACAGTCCGGCGGCAGCGTGACAGAAAGCAATGATCGCCGCGAAGCGATGAACGGCGCGCACATCATCTATGCTAAATCTTGGTCGTCGACGCGTCATTACGGAGATGCAGTGGCCGACAAAGCACTGCGGGAAGAACTTGTGGACTGGTGTGTGGACGAGCCATGGTTCGAGCCTGCAAGAGACGATTGCCGTTTTATGCATTGCCTTCCGGTTAGACGCGGCGTCGTCGTCACAGACCGTATACTCGACGGCCCACGAAGCGTCGTCATTCAAGAAGCGCGGAATCGCTTATACGCGCAAATGGCCGTTCTCTATCGCATGCTGAAAGGATAAGCAGACATGACTCGACTCAGCGGAAATGAGCGCACAATTGTCGTTACCGCGCTGCGGCACGCGGCGCCATACGTGCGCATGTACAAGAACAAGATATTTGTATTAAAAGCAGGCGGCGAAGCGTTCGCTTCGGAGGCCGCAACGCGATCGCTCGTCGAACAGATCGCCATATTCAACCAAGTAGGCTTCAAGGTCGTCTTGGTGCATGGTGGCGGACCTCAGTCGACCGCGCTTGCAGAACGATTGGGCGATAAGCCGGAGTTCGTTGATGGTCGTCGCGTTACGGATCAAGCGGCGCTCGATGTCGCCACCATGGTGCTGAACGGTCAAATCAATTCACGCATTCTTGCAGCTTGCCGCGCATTTGATGTGCCGGCCGTGGGAATCAGCGGAATCGATGCTGGCTTGGTCAATGCGGTCAAGCGCCCGCCTGTCAAAAGCAGCAGCGGTAAAAGTGTCGACTACGGCTTCGTCGGCGACATCGTGTCGATTAACTCGAGCGTGCTTAAGACGCAATTAGACAATGGTCTCGTTCCTATCGTCAGCTCTTTATCGGCCGACAACAACGGCACGATGCTGAACATCAATGCTGACACGGTCGCCGCGGCGATTGCCTGTGAGCTCGGCGCGGAGAAGTTGATCCTGGCTACCGGCGCTCCAGGCATTATGGAATCGCTGGATAATCCACGCTCATTGATTTCTTACATAGATCGCGCAGGGCTGGACAAGCTGCGCAAAGAAGGCCGCCTGACAGATGGCATGCTGCCAAAGGTAGCGGCGATCGAAAGCGCGCTCGCGGGTGGTGTTCCCCGGGTGCATGTCATTTCGTACTCCGTGCCGGAGAGCCTGCTGCTCGAAGTCTTCACCAACGAAGGTACGGGCACACTGGTTGTCGACAACATCCAAGAACTCAGCCCGCAAGAGCAAACAAATTAGGAGTTATCCGTGGCCCGACTGTGGGACAAAGGACTACCGCTAGACGATCGTATACTGCGATTCACGGCCGGTGAAGACTACTTGCTCGATGCGCGCTTAGTGCCCTTCGATGTGCGCGCGTCAATCGCACACGCACGCATGCTCGAAGCTCAGGACCTAATCAACAGCGACGACTGCGCAGCCATCTGCACCGGACTCGCGGCGCTCGAAGCCGAGCATGCAAAAGGTCTTTGGTCGATCACCCTCGACGACGAAGACGTACACGGCGCGCTCGAATCGCGGCTGTCTCAACGCATTGGTGAAGCCGGCGGACGCGTTCATCTCGGCCGCTCTCGCAACGATCAAGTCTTGGCGGCGCTAAGACTCTATATGCGCGATGCCGTGAAAGGCCTCGTTAGCGATGCTCAACTGGTCACTGCAGCGCTCGATGAAATGGCCGAATCACAAGGCGATATTAGCTTGCCTGGATACACTCATTTGCAGCCCGCTATGCCGAGTAGCGTGAAACTCTGGGCAGGCGGCTATGCAGCGTCCATCCGCGACAGCGCCGCCGGCCTCGAGCGCACGCTCGCCAGAATCGAACTCAATCCACTGGGTTCGGCCGCAGGTTATGGCGTGCCGGGACTGCCGCTTGATCGGGAAGCGACTCGCCAGGCATTGGAGTTTGAAGTTGTGCAAGAGCCGGTGACGGCAGTGCAATTGAGTCGCGGCAAGGCCGAAGCTTCTGTCGTATTCGAGCTGAGTTTGCTTGTCGGTGACATAGGCCGTCTTGCAAGCGATCTTCTGCTGTTCTACACAGAGGAATTTGCCTACATAAAGCTACCGAATGAAATGACGACCGGCTCATCAATCATGCCGCAGAAACGCAACCCTGACGTATTCGAATTATTGCGCGGCGCACCCGCAACAGTTGAAGGCGCGCTGGTCGAAATCTTAAGCCTGACGGCTAAGCTCACGTCCGGCTATCACCGCGACCTGCAGCGCCTCAAAGCACCGTTGTTTCGCAGCATCGACCTTGCTGAAGACGTGTTGGCTATCGTGCCACATGCCTTAGCCGGTGTGAGATTTCTGCCGGAGAATATTCAACTACCGGATTCACTCTACGCAGCAGAGCGGGCCAACAAACTCGTGATGACGCAAGGTATTCCGTTTCGCGAGGCGTACCGCAGAGTTGCCGCGCAGCTGAAAGAGTCCAACGACGATGAATAGACGTAGCTTCCGTTTAGGCCGCTCAACCAGCGTGTTCCGCAGTGCCAGTATGGTCGGGCTCATGTATTACCTGGCCCTGTTAACGGCCTGCGGTCAAAGTGGCCCGTTGATGTTACCCAACACCGAACCAGACGCTGCGGCGATACCGTCGACGAATCCACCCGCTAGCACCGAAACAGACGAAGACGACGACAGTGAGCGCTAAGCCGCTCGTCCTGGTTGACGGCTCTTCATATATCTATCGCGCATTTCATGCGCTGCCGGATTTGCGCAATTCCGCCGACGAGCCTACTGGCGCCATACATGGCGTGCTCAACATGCTGCAACGCTTACTCGACGACTATGAGCCAGACTATGTCGCCGTTGTATTCGACGCCCCCGGTAAAACCTTCCGGGACGCTCTCTTCGCCGAATACAAAGCTACGCGGGCCGTCATGCCAGACGATCTACGCAGCCAACTCGAGCCCGTAAGAGACGCCATCGAGCACATGGGTATTGCCGTGTTGCGAATTGAAGACGTCGAAGCCGACGACGTAATTGGCACGCTCGCTAAACACGCGTCCGAGCAAAACCTGAATACGATCATCTCCACAACCGACAAGGACATGACGCAGCTCGTCAATGAGCAGGTGACGGTCGTCAATACGATGAGCAACACAGTGCTCGATATTACTGGCGTCAAAGAAAAATTCGGTGTAGCGCCTGAAAGAATCATTGACTACTTAACGTTGGTTGGCGACACGTCAGATAACATACCAGGCGTACCTAGCGTCGGCCCCAAGACAGCCGTTAAATGGCTGGAAACCTACGGCGACTTGGACGGAGTCATCCAAAATGCTGATGAGATCCGCGGCAAAGTTGCGGAAAAACTGAAAGACAATATAGAGCATCTGCCACTTTACAAGACTCTTGTGACAATAAAGTGTGACGTCGAACTACCCAACGGTTTCGAATCACTGCGGCGCAAAGCGCCTGATACAGATAAGCTCAAAGCGCTCTTTGAACGATACGAAATGCGGTCTTTCTTGCGGCGACTCAGCAACCCCGCAAGCGCCGCCCCATCCGTTTCTGAAGAAACAACACACACCTCGCCAAACAGCGAAGCAAACTACGAAACGGTCTTGACGAAGCCGCATTTTGACGAGTGGCTGACAAGAATCCAGGCGGCCGACCTCGTGGCTTTCGATACAGAAACGACAAGTCTAAACTACATGCAGGCAAAACTAGTCGGCATATCGGTTGCGATTACCGCAGGCGAAGCCGCCTATATTCCCCTTGCTCATAGCTATCCCGGCGCGCCTGAACAGCTTGACATAGAAGACGTGTTGGCAGCACTAAAGCCTTGGCTGGAAGACCCCTCGCAGGCCAAACTTGGTCACCACATAAAGTACGACGCGCATATCCTGAAAAACTACGGCATTGCGCTGCGTGGCGTGCAATTCGACTCGATGCTTGAGTCTTATGTTCTCAATTCTACGGCGACACGTCATGATATGGACTCTGTCGCCGGGCGCTATCTGGGCTTACACACTACCAAGTACGAGGACGTTGCAGGCAAAGGCAGCAAGCAGCTGTGCTTTGACGAGATCGATCTCGACATTGCAGCGCCTTATGCTGCTGAAGATGCGGACGTTACTCTGCGGCTGCACCAGACACTCTGGCCAAAACTCAAAGCTGAACCTGCACTCGAACGCGTGTTCAAAGAGCTTGAATTGCCGCTGATCGCCGTGCTCGAAGCAATGGAATACGCGGGCGTCATGGTCGACGCAAAATTACTGGCAAAGCAAAGTGCCGAACTCAGCAAACTCATTGTTGAAGCTGAGCGCAATGCTCATGAAGCCGCAGGCCAGCCTTTCAATCTTGGCTCGCCGAAACAGCTCCAAGAAATCCTTTACGACAAACTGAGCTTGCCGGTGCTCGGCAAGACGCCAAAAGGCCAACCGTCCACGGCTGAGAACGTGCTGCAAGAACTGGCACAGGAATACGAACTGCCGCAGATCGTTCTGCAATTTCGCGCGTTATCGAAACTGAAGTCTACGTATACGGACAAGCTGCCGCGCGAAATTAACCCCGCTACGGGACGGATTCATACCTCTTATCATCAAGCAGTCGCTGCCACCGGCAGGCTGTCCTCAACTGAACCGAATTTGCAGAATATTCCTATACGCACGGCAGAGGGCCGGCGAATACGTCAAGCGTTCGTTGCGCCAAGCGGGTATCAGCTGATCGCTGCCGACTATTCCCAGATCGAGTTGCGGATCATGGCGCATCTATCGGGCGACGAAAGCTTGCGCACCGCGTTCGCAAACCGCAGGGACGTCCACCGGGCAACGGCCGCTGAGGTATTTGGTGTGGCGCTGGAGGATGTTTCGGATGAGCAGCGGCGGGCGGCCAAAGCGATCAATTTCGGTCTTATCTATGGAATGTCTGCTTTCGGGCTGGCTCGACAGCTGGGGACGACACGCAGCGACGCTCAATCTTATGTAGATCTCTATTTCGAGCGTTATCCTGGCGTCAAAGCCTATATGGACCGCACTCGAGAGCAAGCCCGCGAACAAGGCTATGTTGAGACCGTATTGGGCCGCCGCCTATACCTGCCAGAAATAAAGTCGCGCAACGCGGCGCGCCGCCAATATGCTGAACGCAGCGCCATCAATGCCCCCATGCAGGGTACGGCTGCCGATATCATCAAACGCGCCATGATCGATGTGCACGCGTGGCTGGCCACCGGCGCCATCGACGCCCGGCTCATCATGCAAGTCCA
>JAHEEO010000134.1 GCA_024640665.1 Rhodospirillales bacterium
CGGCCTGGGCCTGCGCAAGATCGATTTCTTCGTGCCGTCCGGCGAGGACTTCGAGAGCTTGGTTGCGGGCTTCTAATGCCGCTTCTTCGTCGAGATCGTCGCCGCGCATAGCGCTGTCAGCCAGTACAGTCACTAAATGGGGTTGGATCTCCATGATCCCACCGGTGATATAGAAGTAGTGTTCTTCGCCGCCGGTTACCTGGACGCGGACTTCGCCCGGCTTGAGGTTGGTCAGTAACGGGGCGTGTCGCGGCGCAATGCCCAATTCACCCATCTTTGCAGGGGCGAAGACCATCTCTGCATCTCCGGAGAAAATCTCTCCTTCGGCGCTGACGATTTCGACACGGATCGTGGACATCTATAGATTCCCGTAGGCTAACGCGTGATGGCTGCTTTATTGCAGTGACTTTGCTTTCTCTTCTGCTTCTTCGATGCTACCGACCATATAGAACGCTTGCTCTGGCAAATGATCCATTTCTCCGTCAACAATCGCTTTAAAGCCGCGAATGGTGTCCTTCAATGAAACGTATTTGCCAGGCTGACCGGTAAACGTTTCTGCCACTGAAAACGGCTGCGACAAGAAACGCTGGACCTTGCGAGCGCGCAATACGACTTGCTTGTCCTCTTCTGAAAGCTCATCCATACCCAAAATGGCGATGATGTCCTGCAACTCTTTATAACGCTGCAGCACCGCCTGAGTTCCTCGCGCTACGTCGTAATGCTCTTGGCCGATGACGTTCGGATCAAGCAGACGACTGGTCGAGTCGAGCGGGTCAACCGCCGGATAGATGCCGAGTTCAGCAATTTGTCGTGACAGCACCAGTGTCGCATCGAGATGGGCAAAAGTTGTAGCGGGTGACGGATCTGTCAAATCGTCCGCTGGAACGTATACGGCCTGAAACGACGTGATCGAACCGGTCTTCGTCGAAGTAATTCGCTCCTGCAACACGCCCATTTCTTCTGCAAGTGTTGGTTGGTAACCCACCGCCGAGGGCATTCGGCCGAGCAGCGCCGAAACTTCCGTTCCAGCCAGTGTGTAACGATAGATATTATCGATAAACATCAACACGTCCTGACCTTCGTCACGGAAATACTCCGATATAGTCAAACCTGTTAGCGCGACTCTGAGGCGGTTGCCTGGAGGCTCGTTCATCTGACCGAAAACAAGCGCCACCTTATCGAGCACGCCAGCTTCGTCCATTTCATGATAGAAGTCGTTACCTTCTCGCGTCCGTTCACCGACACCGGCAAACACCGAGTAACCACCATGCTCTTTGGCAATGTTGTTGATGAGCTCGAGCAGCGTTACCGTCTTACCGACGCCGGCGCCACCAAACAAGCCAATCTTGCCGCCCTTTGAAATTGGCATGATCAGGTCGATCACTTTAACGCCGGTTTCGAGCAACTCTACAGCGGTAGCTTGATCTTCGTAAGCAGGCGCCTCGCGGTGGATTGGCCACTTGTGTTCGCTGGTAACCGGGCCCGCATCGTCGATAGGCTCGCCAAGCACGTTCATGATGCGCCCGAGCGTTTTCTCGCCAACCGGCACCATGATCGGGCTGCCGGTATTAGAGACCGACAAACCTCGGCGCAAGCCTTCGCTCGCACCCATTGCAATGGTTCGGACGACACCGTCGCCGAGTTGCTGCTGCACCTCAAGCGTTAATTCGCGGTCATCGAGCTTGAGCGCGTCATAGACCTTGGGAATCGAATCGCGAGGAAACTCTACGTCGACTACCGCGCCGATGACTTGAACAATCGTACCCATCAATCTCTACCCTATATATTTAAACTGCTGCTGCGCCGCTGACGATTTCGGCAATTTCTTGCGTGATCGCTGCTTGACGCGCTTTGTTATATTGCAACTGAAGCCCTTCAATGAACTTGCCTGCGTTTTCGGTTGCAGACTTCATTGCCACCATCTTGGCCGCCATCTCGCAGGCCACGTTCTCGACAACGGCCCTGTATACCTGCGACTCGATATACCGATCGAGCACCGTCTCCAAGACATCAGATGCGCTGGGCTCGTAGATATAGTCCCAGTGATCCTGCAATGCATCTTTGTCTATGGGCTCAACGGGCAACAGCGTGCTGATTTCCGGTTGCTGACTCATCGTATTTACGAAGACGTTGTGGACCAGAAAGAGCCGATCGATAGAGCCATCGCGGTACGCTTCAGTCATCGTCGCAATCGCACCAATCAAATCGACAACGTGCGGCGCCTCGTTTAGATGCGTGGTAACCGCCGTGATATTGACGTCGAGCCTGCGAAAATAGGCGGCACCCTTTGCGCCAACGATGCAGAGATCCGTTTCCACGCCTTTTTCTTTCCAACTCCGCAAGTCGGCAACGATTGGCCGAAACAAGTTGACATTCAGTGAGCCGCACAAGCCTCGGTCGGAAGTGACGACGATGTAGCCGACTCGTTTAACTTCACGCGTGTCGAGATAAGGATGATGTTCGTCCGGATTAGCTTCGGACAAGTGGCCTATGACCGTGCGCATACGCTCAGCATAGGGTCGCGACGCTTCCATTCGCTCTGCGGTACGGCGCAATTTGGACGCCGCAACCATTTGCATGGCGCGCGTAATCTTCTGCGTGTTCTTAACGCTCGCAATCTTGGTGCGGATTTCTTTGCCGCTAGCCATCTAGTATGTTCCCGACTCTTTGAACCCTTCGGCCAAACCACGTAAACCAGCAGCGATGTCATCGCCGAATTCACCGGTGGAATTGATCTGATCCAGCAGATCCTGATGGTTCGCCCGCGCATAGGCATGCAAGGCTTTTTCGTAGGCGACAACTTTTTCGACCGGCACTTCATCTACAAAGCCTTCATTGACCGCAAACAAGGAGACGGCCATTTCCGCCACCGACAACGGCGCGTATTGCATTTGCTTCATAAGTTCTGTCACGCGCTGACCGCGTTCGAGCTGTGCTCGTGTCGTGTTATCGAGATCGGACGCGAACTGCGCGAATGCCGCGAGTTCGCGATACTGTGCCAAGGCGAGGCGGACACCCCCGCCGAGCTTCTTGATAATTTTGGTTTGTGCGGAGCCGCCCACGCGTGAGACTGAAAGGCCGGCGTTAATGGCTGGGCGAATGCCGGCATTGAATAAATCAGTTTCCAGATAAATTTGGCCGTCGGTAATGGAGATGACATTCGTCGGCACGAACGCGGACACGTCGCCCGCTTGTGTTTCAATGATAGGCAGTGCCGTTAATGAGCCTGTCTTACCCTTAATTGCGCCATTCGTGGCTCGTTCAACGTATTTGGCGTTTACTCGTGCAGCACGTTCCAGTAAGCGTGAGTGCAGGTAGAACACATCACCCGGATAGGCTTCACGACCCGGAGGCCGGCGCAACAACAGCGATACTTGACGATACGCCCAGGCCTGCTTGGTCAGGTCGTCATAAATAATCAGGGCGTCTTCGCCGATGTCGCGGAAGTATTCACCCATCGAGCAGCCACTATACGGTGCAATGTATTGCAAGGCGGCTGATTCAGCGGCCGTAGCCGCAACGACGATGGTGTGATCCATTGCGCCATGTTCTTCCAGCTTGCGAACCACGTTGGCAACGGTCGAGTTCTTCTGACCGATAGCAACGTATATGCATTTAATACCGGTGCCTTTCTGGTTGATGATGGTGTCAATCGCAACAGCCGTCTTGCCGGTTTGGCGATCGCCAATGATCAACTCACGCTGGCCACGGCCAACGGGCACCATCGAGTCAATGGATTTAAGCCCCGTCTGCACCGGCTGATCCACTGACTTACGATCGATAACGCCGGGCGCTACCTTTTCAATAGGCGCACTATGCTGAGTCTCGATGGGCCCTTTGCCATCGATAGGCTCGCCCAGCGAGTTTACGACTCGGCCAAGCAGTGCCTCGCCAACGGGCACTTCGAGAATACGCCCCGTTGTCTTGGCAACATCGCCTTCTGAAATATGCTTGTACTCGCCGAGCACCACAGCACCGACGGAGTCTTGCTCCAAGTTGAGCGCTAAGCCGAAGCTGCCGCCGGGAAACTCGATCATTTCGCCGTACTGGACATCTGCCAGCCCGTGAATTCGAACGATACCGTCAGTCAGTGCAATGATTGTTCCGACATCTCGCGCTTCGGACTTTGAATCGAAGTTTTGAATGCGTTGGCGGATCAGATCGCTGATTTCCGATGCTTTGAGTGACATTTGTTTCCCTCTTAGTCGAGCAACGATTCGGTCAGCCGCTGAAGGCGGCTGCGCACGGAACCATCGATCACCATGTCGTCTGCTTGAATGACTGCGCCGCCTACCAGCGCCTCGTCTACCCTTTGTTCTAATTCGACTTTGCGTCCCAGCTTCCGCTGCAAGGACTCTATAAGTGCAGTGGCCTGACCATGATCTAACGCCGTCGCCGACGTGATCGTGACGTTAACCTTCTGTTCGGCCTGCATCTTTAGCTGGTCGAACTGTTTAGAAATTTCACTGAGCACTACCAGGCGATTGTTTTCGCTGAGCAGGCCAAGCAAGTTGGCGCCCTGAGGCGTAGCGAACATGGCCGCGCCTGGAACGTCCGCACATATTGCGGCAACAAATTGTGCTCGATCGGTATCGTGCAGTTCCGGCCGGCCAAGATAGGCTCGCGCGGCACTCTCATCGACAACGTTCGCTGCCGCCGCCAGCGACGCAGACCATTGGTCCAATTCGCCAGCGGACTGCGCGATATCGAAAATCGCTCGCGCGTATGGCCTGGCCAGTGTTCCGAAATCTGCCATTGCTAATTGCGCCTACAGCTCACTGGCGAGCTGATCGAGCAGGTCGCGATGCGCACTCGCGTCAATTTCTCGAGCCAGCACGCGCTCGGCACCCGCGACTGCGATTGCAGCGACCTGATTGCGCAATTCATCACGCGCTCGGCTTTTGTCGAGTTCAATTTGCGCATGTCCGGCATCCACTTCACGCTGCCGTGCCGCGACGCCTTCTGCCCGAGCTTCCTCAACAATGCCATTGGCACGCGTATTAGCTTGGTCGACAATGCCTCGAGCGCGATCCCGAGCCTCTGCCACGATGCGGTCAACCTGCGACTGCGCGTCGCTCAAGCTGTTTTGCCCGCGCTCCGCAGCAGCCAAACCGTCGGCTATTTCTTTTTGCCGAGTCTCTATGGCATCAATCAAGGGCGGCCAAATGAACTTCATGCAGAACCAAACGAAAACGATCATTGCGATCGATTGGCCAATCAGAGTTAGATTGAAATCCACGTGGATTCTCCTTAGTGCTCTAGTTCGACCTTAAATCAGCCGCCGACCGCATTTTGAAGCGACGTCACGAAAGGGTTAGCGAACGTGAACAGCAAGGCGATACCGACACCAATCATTGCGATAACGTCGAGGAACGCCACGACGAGGAACAATTGAGTGCGCAACATCGGGGCAAGTTCAGGCTGACGCGCCGAACTCTCGAGGAATTTACCACCGAGCAATCCCATGCCGATTGCAACACCAAGGGCGCCAAAGCCGAGGATAATTGCGACCGAAATCGCGGTCATGCCAATTACAGTTTCCATCTATCAAGTCTCCCGTCGAAGATTCAGTTCATTTATTAAAGATATGGGGCATTAATGCTCAGTTGCATGTGCACCGTTCAGATAAACGATCGTGAGCATCATGAACACGAAAGCTTGCAGCGTCACCACAAGTATGTGGAACACAGCCCATGCAAAATGCAGCGGCAATTGCCATATGCCGACCAGCGCGATCAATATAAAAATGAGCTCGCCGGCAAACATATTGCCAAAGAGTCGCAGCGAGTGAGATACGGGCCGGGCAATCAATGCCACGCCCTCTAATATGAAATTGAACGCGATAATGAAAGGTGCGGCCAATAAGCCCAAGCCCTTCGTCGGCGGCGCAATAGGATTCAGAGTCAGCTCTTTCAGGAAGCCAATGGGCCCTTTTATTTTCAGTGAATAATAGATTGTCAGCAAAAACACTGAAATGGATAGGCCGAAAGTGACATTGATGTCTGTGGTAGGCACGACCTTCATATAGCTGATGCCCATCATGCTGCCCGCGGCTGGCAACCAATCGACGGGGATCAGGTCCATCGTGTTCATCAGGACCACCCATATGAAAATGGTCAAACTCAAAGGTGCGATGACTTTGTTCTTGCCGGAGAAGCCGTCTTTCACTGAACCGTCAACGAAATCAATGATTAATTCGATAAAAGCCTGAAATTTACCTGGCTGACCGGTCGTAGCCCGCTTTGCTGCGCGGCCAAACAGCCAAAGAAATACGACACCCAGAACAACGGCGAAGAACATGGAGTCGACATTGAGTGTCATGAAACCGCTGCAATGATTCCACACCCACTCACCATGGTCTCGGCATACCTGCAGGTTCTGCAGATGATGTTCGATGTACTCGCCGGCCGATTCGTAATGAGGCCAGCCTGCGTGGGCTGCTTCTTCTGCGGCTTCGTGTTCCATTCCCTAGCTCGTCGTCATCACGTTGTCGTTAGCACGCCGTGAAAGAAACAGCGCAACCAAAATTACCCAGTGCGTAGCAATGTAGCCGCAAAAAACGGCCAGCGCTGAGATCGGTCGAACGAGCGCGAAGATTGCGCCGAACAACATAACCGTCAGCAATAACTTACCAATTTCACCGATCCACGCTGAACGCATCAGCGCGCCTGGCGCAGCCCTCATCAGCCTAGCGGCTAGAAACGCGTTCGGCGCAAAAGCCGTAATTCCGCCAAGCAGCACGGAAACCCCTATCACGCGCCCCAGCCACATCCCGGCGATCGTCGCTGCAGCAACGCTCAACAAGACCTGAGCGAACAGTGTAAACGGCACAATGTGTCGGCCGTCGGCTCCGATAACGGAAGTCGCCATTTAGCCTGCCCGCCTCTTCGCTCGGGGACTGCCCTGTTGGATTCGTCCAGTTGGATTTCGGATGAGCTCGCGCTACCCGGCAATGCCACGCTGCTTGCGCGGCGCGATTCAGCCGATCATTTTAAGCAGTCGCGGTTGGCTAAGCAACACACAACCGCCGAAATTAGTTATTGAATGTGCTCGAGAATGCCATCCAGTTCATCGAGAGTGTGATACCGGATCACCAAACGGCCGCCTTTGGGCCCATGCTCCACCTCAACGCGTGCGCCGAGTCGCTCGGACAAGTCCTGCTCAACCCGGACGATATTTGGGTCTTTTGCGCCAGTTTTGGAGCTCCGCTTGGCATTTGCCGCACCAGTCAGATCACGAACAGCCTTTTCCGTCGCGCGAACGCTCCAACCCATCTGCACGGCACGGCGGGCAATTTCGGTCTGCATTTCAGATGCCGCGATGCCGAGAATTGCGCGGGCATGGCCCATGTCTAATTCACGCCGCTCGAGCATCTGCCGCACCGGCACCGGCAGGTCCAGCAAGCGCAATAGATTCGATACCGCTGCCCGCGACCGCCCGACCGCCTCGGCAACATCGGTATGTGTCATCTCGAACTCATCCACAAGCCGTCGCAGCGAGACCGCCTCTTCGATCGGATTCAGGTTTTCGCGCTGTATATTCTCAATGAGCGCTATTGCTAGTGCCGCGTGGTCCGAAAGCTCTTTGACCAGCGCGGGCACAACGGCCAGACCCGCAATCTGTGCTGCGCGCCAGCGTCGTTCGCCGGCGACGATTTCGTAACGAAGCTCGGCTTTTCCGGCTGGGTTCGGCAGCGGCCGAACAACGACCGGTTGAACGATGCCCTGCGCACGAATCGAGTCCGCTAACTCTTGGAGGCTTTCCTGCCGCATGTCAACGCGCGGCTGGTAGCGGCCACGCTGGAGCAATTCGATCGGTAGCTCTTTCAGCTCAGACTCTGTTGCGGGGCTTGGCTCAGCAGCGGTCGAAGGGCTGGATGATTGGCTCAAGAGCGCATCGAGACCGCGCCCCAAACTTCTGCGTTTTGCCATGTTTCGCCTGTGCTCCGCCTTTGTCGTTATTGTGTTTGTCTTAGTTCGTGTTTGGCTTTACGCCTTCTCGGCGGTTGATCTCGCTCGCTAATGCCAGATAAGCCAAAGCGCCGCGCGAGTATTTATCGTGATACATCGCCGGAACTCCAAAACTGGGTGCCTCTGCCAGGCGAATGTTACGCGGAATGACCGTCTGATAAACACGATCGCCAAAATGTGCCATCAGTTGTGACGACACTTCGTTCGCCAGGTTATTGCGCGGGTCGAACATTGTCCGCAGAATCCCGTGGATCTGTAACTGCGGATTTACGCTACCGCGTATCTGGTCGATAGTATTCACCAGCGCCGACAGTCCTTCCAATGCGTAGTATTCACATTGCATAGGAATTAAAACGTGTTGAGCGGCCGTCAGCGCGTTGACTGTCAGCATATTGATTGCTGGAGGGCAGTCGATCAGCACATATCCGTATTTGTCGATCTCAGCTGCAAGCGCGTTGCGCAATTTAAACTCGCGCTCCGGGCGCTGCATCAATTCGACTTCCGCGACGGTCAAGTCCTGATTGCCGGGCGCGACATCGAAACCGCCTTCGGCCGCCGGCAGGACGATATCTGCGATTGGCACTTCGTCCAGCAGCACATCACACATCGTCGCGTCGATTGAGGATTTATCGATGCCGGCTCCCATCGTGGCATTGCCTTGCGGGTCGAGGT
>JAHEEO010000135.1 GCA_024640665.1 Rhodospirillales bacterium
ATCAACACTTTCTGGTGGAGCAATTGTATCTTTGGCGGCGGAAACCGCCATCACCGGCATTTGTATCTTTTTTAAATCAACGAACTTGTCACCGACTCTGGCTTGACCCTTCATTAGACTGTTCTTGCCGGGCCCGAACTGACGGTAGAGTTCTGCCAACAAGCGCCCTGGCGCCGGAACGACATCGTCCACCCAGCTAGCCATAGTGCGCACGTCTTGTAAGCGTTCTTGCGAATCGTCCAAGCGGTTCCATAGATCCGAAACCCGCCCCAACAGGCTATTCGAGCCTGGCGACAACATTTCGAACCAGCTCTTCACTTCCACCGCAGGAACGAGTCTGGGATGTTCATAGCTTTCACCCTTCAGCCCCATTCGATGCGCCACCCAAGCGATTCCGCCTTCAACGTCGCCATCGACGGTTGTTGTCAAAAGCGTGAGTTTTTCAACAGTTGAGGGATACAGCGCCGCATACAGCAAAGACAAGGTTCCGCCGAGACAATAACCAATGATATTAACTCTTGGTTCGCCAGTTATCTCTGAAATACGTCGCACACTGCGCCTAATAAGCCCGTCAACGTAGTACGCGAGGTCGCTAAATCTATCTTCTTTGGTCGGGATGCCAAAATCTGCTATGTAAACGTCAAACCCCGCTTCAGCAACGTGGCCCGCAAATGAACGACCTGGCAGAAGATCAATAATGAAATAGCGGCTGACTGGAGCAGGAATGAACAAAACGGGTGGGCCATTCCTGGGCCGGCCATCGTCATCCAACAACCGCAACAGCCGGAGTTTGTTTTCCGCATACACAACGGTCGCCGGCGAAGCGCCCTTGCCATAGTGTCCAGGCGAAGTTAGAACTTCACGCAAGCGCTCAAGTTTGGCTCTGCCGCGTTGCGACAGCTGCAGGAGTGCTTCGAGCTCTCTCTCGTCCCCAGGTTCCTTCAATCTTCACCCTCAGACTTCGGCGCTTCCACTTTTGCTGGCTGCGCTGCTTGCCTTGTTTTTGTTTTAACACGCGCTTTACTGCGAAACTTGTTCGGAATCTTCTTGGTGCGCGGTCGTGTGGCCTTGTTAGCCGGTTTTGCGCCGGATTTTGCCGAGCCAGTCGCACCTGCAGAGCGGGTCTGCTGCAGTTCAGCCACGGCAACGCGCAAATCTTCGAGTTGTCCCTGCACCTGATGCAAAGCATACAGAACTTCATCAAGCCTCTCATCGGCGGGCGATTCATCTACAGGCGTGCCGGCCGGCGGGCTGGTCGGATACGGCTTACCGGCGAGCAGGGAGCCGCGCATTGCATTGCCGAGATTGACGAGAAAATCGTCGTTTTGAGCCATCGAATCGAGATAGTTCATGGCCGTCTTCTGCCATTCCTGCTGATCTTCCAGCCAGCGCTCGATGATGGTCGGTTCATTATCTGATTTCTGCTCGGGCACTCTCTAATCTCCGTGCTTTTAAACCATTATGCCAGCCGGCGCTGCAGCATCTACGTCAGATCACGGTTTCAGACTCAAATAAGGCAAGAAAACGAAAGCCGCTGCCCCATCCATGGCGGCAGCGGCTTTCCAATAAGAATCAACGTCAGTTAACTCGCAGGGACACTCGCGAGGAACTTATCAGAGAATTTTTTCTGCTGTTTCAGCAACTTGCTGGCAAACGCAAAATTGGCTTCAATGATTTCTTGCGGCGTTGGAAGGTCTGGCGCAAAGGTCGGCATCGCCATAGGCGGGACCGATGTCGCTAGCTCTGACATAGGCGCCAAAGATTTCAAAAAGGTCTCTTGGCTTTCCGATAACGCGGCCAAATACTGGTCACCAGCTTCAGCAGCGAGCTTTACATAATCAGACATGGGTTAGATCCTTAAAGTAGTTAAATTCGAAGAGTGCGTAGTTTGCTACGCATCTGCATTATTTGTCAAGCACTATTTTAAGAATTTTCCCGCGAGATTTCCGGCATGAGAACAGCTTACGCTGGCTGGCTTTGCGGGCCTAGCTGGCGGTTACCGCAGCGGCTTCGGCCCCTGCCGGGCCAGTCTCGGCCGGCGCTGCCGCAGCTGCTTGTGCCTCAGCCAAGAACTCGGAGAGGGCCAGGCGAATCTGATTGACATGCTCGGTGATGGCCGCACTCACCGCGTCTGCTTTGCCGCTGCGCAGCGCATTGGTAAGCCCACGGTGATCGTCAAACACTTCGCGGATCGACGGAGGTGCCACTTCCAGCACTCGGCGCATCAGTTCCGGCAGGTCCATTGCGTTGTAAATATCGAATAAGTACGGATTCCTCAGCAAACTCAAAAAGATCCGATGAAAAGCATCGTCGGCCCGAATGTAGCGAGCAACGTGCGCGGGCCCAGTGCCCCGCACGAGTGGCGTGAACGCACGCAATCGGGAAACGAGCGCTTCCCGTTGCGCTTCGATGGTAAGCGCCATGCCCAGCGCTTGAGTGATACCAATTTCTAACGCTGCGCGCGCATCGAGCGCTTGCACCAAAGCGTCGACATCGCCTGCCAAACTCTCCTGCTCTGGAGCAATGCCAACCGACAAATCCTCAATGATGCCACCAAGACCTAATTCTTCACCTGCACTCGTTTGTTCTGCTGTGTCCCCGAAAATGCGCCGAACGCGACTGGCAGAATTTTTGCTCCACGACGAGATCGCCTTCAATGCGCCAGACGCGTCGCCCGCAGCAAGAGAGTCTGTCAGAAACTCATGAAAATACACGACATTTTGAGCAGCCACGGACTCATCCTTCAGCGCAGCCCTGAATAGCTGCCGCAAGAGGAGCTTTTCGAAACCCGCTGCCAAGTGCTCGTTTTGAGCCAGATCGATGACCGCAGCGTGATAGGCCTTATTTGCCGCCAAAAACGCATCCCGGTCCACGAAGTGTCCGTCTTCTTTCAACTGCGACAGCATGTCGCTCAACAGTGCGTACAGCGCTTTCGACGTGGACAAGGACAAGGAACCGCGACTCAAGCGGAGCCATACAGCCCCCGCCTCAAGCACGGCCCGCGCTTCAACAGCCGCACGCAACTTTGGATAAGAGACGTCAGCCAATTCCGCCTCGGCTGCTTGCATTGCAATTGCTGCACCGGCAACTGTCGGCTGCAACAACCGCCGCATGATCTTACCGCTGGTTGTCTTCGGCAGCTCGTCCATAATTTCGACGACGCGCGGATACTTATAAGCGGCCAGTTGCTCGCGCGCAAAAGCTTTAATCTCGTCTTCTGAGACGTTATGCCCAGGCTTCAAGCTTATGACAGCTTTGATTGTCTCGCCGCGATATGGATCGGGTATGCCAATTACAGCAGCTTCGCGAACTGCCGGATGCTGATACAAGACCTCTTCGACTTCTCTCGGCCAAACCTTGAACCCTGATGCAACGATCATGTCCTTTGAGCGATCGACTAAATAGAACCAGCCATGCTTGTCCATGAAACCCACATCGCCGGTGCGCAACCCGTCGGCGACCAGCGACTTCGCGGTCTCTTCGGGTTTCTGCCAATAGCCAGGAACAATCTGCGGCCCGGCAATTAGAAATTCGCCAATTTCACCTGCATCCGCCTCCCGCCCCGCGTCAGTAATCACCTTTACGTGGGTATTGAACACCGGCACGCCAATCGACATTGCGCCAGTGTGGTGGTCAATGGGCGGCACTTCGCCATGCGGCGTCATATGGGTTGGCGACGTGGACTCCGTCAGTCCATACATCGGATGAATTCTTACGCCGGTGCGGCCATGCCAGTCTTCCAATACGCTTGGCGGCGTTGGCGCACCGCCCGTATATATCTTGGTTAATGAAGATAGATCTCGTGCCGCCATCGCGTCGCTGTTAAGCAAGGCTATAAACGCCGTAATAGCGGACACGGTAAATGTCGCACGGTGCCGCTCTGTCAAGCGGCATGCCTCATCCGCATCAAAACGATAAAAAAGCACCAATGGGCTGCCCGTCAACATTGCCAATGCCACATGACCTACCAATCCGGTCACGTGAAACAGCGGCGCCAATCCCAATATCGTGTCGCTGGCGTCGAGACCAATCCAGTGCTCATAGCAGGACGTTGCGAACACGACATTGGCATGCGTATTCATTGCGCCTTTTGGATCGCCAGTGGTACCCGATGTAAACACCATGAATGCGACATCTTCACCATCGATTTCGACCGGCACGGGCTTTTCGTCGCCGTGGTCAGCTATGAGTTCGAACAGATCAGGAACCTGCAAGTGCCGGTTGCGCGTCATGCCTGATAAGGCAGTCGGTAGCGCTGCCACCGGATCCAGAAACTCAAGCGGCGACGTCGTTATCGTGTGCTCGACCGCAGTTTCTGGCACCGAAGCTTGCGCCACATCGGAATACAGATCTTCCTGGCAGATCAGCACTCGGCTGCCCGATTGTCGCAAAATCTTTGTCAGCTCTCGTTCACGCAACATCGGGTTACAAGGAACAATAACCGCGCCACACTTCCATGCAGCAAGCACAGCAATAAGCACTTGCGGAACGTTTTGAAGATAGATCGCTACGCGGTCGCCTTCTTCAACCCCGCGCTTCTGCAACGCAACGGCCAGCGCGTCTGACATCTGGTCAAACTGATCAAACGATATCGGCGTTTCAAAGTAGTGTACGAGTGTGGCGCCAGCTTCCTTAGTCGCGGTCGCTCGAAACATATCAAGTGCCGTCTCGCTGGCAGGATTCAGCGTGCTGGGAACATTCTTGTAAAGTTTAAGCCAAGGGCGAAGGCGTGTGTCGGTCATTCAAGCTTCCCTGCGGAATAAAGTAGCTACGGATTCAAAGGCGAAATTGCCAAATTGGCAGGCGGCTTGGCGCTTAGCACCCAGTCCGTTAAGAAGTTGTCCCGGTTTAGAGTCAGGACTTGCCCTTAGGTTTCTTGTTCATCGTTTCTATGAGCGCTTCCATAAACTGCTGCTGATCAGCAAGCAACTTCGAAGTAAACGTTTGTGTCGCTTCTGAGAGTTCGGCAGCGCTCGGCAGTGTGTCTAATTCTGCTGCTGTGGGCCAATGCGCACTCTTTTGACCAGCCACAAGGTTATGGCGCCACTGTTTTGCGGCGGCTAAATATGCTTCCTGCTGGGCACGGAGCATCTGCCGCGCATGCTTCTGGAATTCGTCGAATTTATCGTTGGCCATCTGAACTCTTTGGACGACGCATAGGCCCGATTGCCTAGTGCTATTACTAACAGATAATTGCTTAGGCAAGCCGATCTGTCAACGCGCTTGCTTTTTGCGACAAGATTCGGCTTGGGGCGATCAGTCTAATCTTTGCCCAGCAACGAACGATATACGCGAATGAGCGTATCTTTCTGACCCGAATCCAGCTGCTCATCAAGCTGTATGGCGTGCTCGACGGAAGTAGTTCCGCCGGACTCGTCATCGTCCATGAATCCAAGCATGGTATACAGCTGTTTCGGCTCCAAGCCAAAGGCTTTGGCCAGCTGCTTAACGACCTGCGGGGACGGTCTGTAATTACCGCGCTCAATTTGACTCAAATAAGAATCTGACACGCCGGACAAACGGGCGAGATTCCTCTGCGAAACTTGGGCGAGCCTGCGTTGAGCACGCACAAACTCACCAAAGGCTACCAGTACTGCGTCGTCCTTTTCGCTCATACCGTCATTCTAGATCAGCACGCCGCGTGATGCGACGTCATTAATGCCGACCAGGGCTAATTAGGACCCGCGATGGGTTCATAAAGATGGCAAGCGACCTCGCGGGGACTCCCGCCGCAGTCTCGCAGAATGAGCCCAGGCGTATCGGCACGACAGACTTCCATGACGTGCGGGCAGCGGTTCGCAAATCGGCAACCGGAACCAATATTCAAAGGGGAAGAAATCTCACCTGTGATCGCAACCGATTTGCGGTTCCTCTCACTGCGCGGATCCGGACGCGGATTCGAAGCGATGAGAATCTGCGTGTATGGATGCTTGGGCTCGAAATAGACGTCATCGGCAGGACCCAATTCGACAACCGCCCCCATGTACATGACTGCGATTCGGTCCGAAACGTAACGGACCATCGATAGATCGTGTGCGATGAAAAGCATCGTCAATCCGAGAGAATCCTTGAGCTCACCCAGCAGGCGCACGATCTGCGCCTGCACGGAAACATCAAGCGCAGAAATGGGCTCATCACAGACGACAAATTTTGGCTGCATAATCAATGCACGCGCAACGCCAACACGCTGACGCTGACCACCGGAAAATTCATGGGGATAACGCGACATGTGCCCGCGCTCGAGCCCGACGCGCTCCAGCCATACTGCAACTGCTTCGCGAATCGCTGCCCCCTCGCTGTCTCCCCGCAAACGCAATCCTTCGCCGATGATCTCGCCGACTGTCATGCGCGGATTCAAGCTCGAGTACGGATCCTGAAAAATCATTTGGATGCGCTGTGCATAGCGTTGGAAATCTGCGGGCTTATAAATATCGGGCAGCTGCTCTCCCTCGAAATAGACTTCTCCAGCAGTCTTGCGATGCAGACCTAGCAGCGTCTTGCCAAAAGTTGATTTACCTGAGCCGCTTTCGCCGACAAGCCCGACGATCTCCTTATCCTCGATTGCAAGCGAGACATCGTCGACCGCGTGCACGATCTGATTCCGTCCGATCTTGAAGTGCTTGGTCAGTGCTTTAGATTCGATCAGCGCGCTCACGGCTGCTCCGCAAAGTAGAGGCCATCGACGTCTTTAGGCGCGCCCGGCTCATGCAGCCAACAGTTCGAATAATGATGGGGACTCACTTCAAAGCGCGGCGGCGGATTGCGCTCACATAGCCGCATGGCATTAGGACAACGCGCGAAGTAACTGCAGCCCGGCGGCGGATTGAATGTGTCCGGCGGAGAGCCTTCGATCGGCTGTAACCCCGATTCCACATGCCGGCTTTCGCTCGGCATCGCGGCGCGCAGTCCGAGCGTATAAGGATGCGCAGAGCGATAGAAAATATCGTCGACGCTGCCTTTTTCCACGATTTCGCCGGCGTACATGACGACGACATCATCAGCCATTCGAGCAACGACAGCGAGATCATGTGTAATGAGAATGATCGCCATGTTGTTGCGTTCCTGCAGCTCCTTGAGGAGATCGAGTATCTGCGCTTGAATCGTGACATCCAGTGCCGTACTGGGCTCATCGGCAATGAGTAAGTCCGGCTCGCAAGCGATTGCCATCGCAATCATTGCCCGTTGCAACATGCCCCCGGAAAACGAGAATGGATATTGTTTCGCCCTCTTTTCGGCTTCACGAATATTGGTAAGTGCAAGCAGCTCGACGGCGCGCTTGAATGCGTCCGCTTTGGAATAACCGCGATGTACGTGCAAAGTCTCTGCAATCTGATCGCCGATGCGCATGGTCGGATTCAGCGAGCTCATCGGATCCTGAAAGATCATCCCGATCCGATTGCCGCGAATGTCTTTCCCATCAATGACCTTGCGCCGAACGATATCGACGCCATCGAGCAACGCAGTACCCTTCGTAATGCGCCCCGGAGGCATTGGGATAAGCCCCATCACGCTCTGCACGGTGACTGATTTGCCGCAGCCAGATTCCCCGACGATGGCGAGTGTCTTGCCACGACGCACGTTAAAGCTTGCACCACGAACAGCTTTTACGATGCCGCCATATGTGTCGAATTCGACGTGCAAATCGGTAACCTCCAGCACTGCTGGATCGTTAGCCGAGCTGGGCGCCATGCTCATTCGCGACCTCGCAGCCGGACATCTAGCGCATCGCGCAAACCGTCCCCGAGCAAATTGAAAGCGAGCACAGTGATACTGATCAGCGCCGCTGGAAATATGAGTTCATGCGGATGCGACAGCATGGTGCGGATGCCCTCGTTGCACATGCTGCCCCACGATGGCGTCGGCGGCGCTACGCCCATGCCGATAAACGAAAGAAAAGCTTCCGTAAAGATGACACTCGGCACTGCGAAGGTTAGCGTTACGAGGATAACCCCCATCGTATTCGGAATCATATGGCGGAAAATCAGGTAACCTGTTTTTGCACCCAGCAACTGCGATGCCGCAACGTATCCTTCCTCACGAATCTGCAAAATCTGTCCGCGCACCAGCCGCGCCGTCGAAGGCCAACCAAGCAGCACGAGCGCGATGAGCATTGGGTAAACCCCGCTCTCGCCCGGCCCGATACCGAAAGCGATCTTGAACAGAATCATGAACAGCAGAAACGGCAGCGCGACCACGAAATCGGCGAAACGCATCAGGAAGCCGTCGGGACGACCGCCGACAAAGCCCGCAGCGCTGCCATAGACGATTCCGGTCAGAACGAAAAAGAACGGTGCGACAATCCCAATGAACAACGATACGCGGGCACCATACATGAGCCGCGCAAGCATGTCGCGACCGAGGTAGTCCGTGCCCAAGGGATGATAGGGCAAACGAATTTCGTCACCGACACTAACTTGTGAAGTTGCCTCAACCCAACGGCGGCCCATCGCTTCTTCTATGCTGGCAGCACGGCGCACCGGCACTTCGATTGTCGCGTAATCTGTTTGCTCGGCACCAGCCTCATCGATTACCACGATCGAATACCAATAACTTAGTGGTTGTAGGTCGAGCCGATCCTCGAAGCTTGCCGCCGAACTTGCCAGCAACT
>JAHEEO010000292.1 GCA_024640665.1 Rhodospirillales bacterium
TGGCGCTGAGCTGCTGGCTAACCGCTGCAGCAATGTGTGGGTGATTGTAACCATGACAAGCAGTCCACCAAGAAGCGATGCCGTCTACAAGCGCTCGACCATCGTCCAAGTAAATCCTCGCTCCAGATGTACGCACTGCGCGTAACGAATCGGGCACAGTCTTCATCTGAGCGTAGGGCAACCAAAGTTTTTCAAACGACAATTCGAGCATCCTCCGAGCGATTCGGCAGATTTGTGATCTTACGAGAATCGACTCTCAACATCTTCCCGGTATACTCACGAAGTCCAAAATCGGATCTTTCAGCATGACCAGCAAAATCAACTGCTTTAAAGCCTATGACGTCCGCGGCAAAGTGCCCTCCGAACTCAATGAAGACATCGCCTACCGCATAGGCCGTGCCTATGTAGAGTTCATCAAGCCCAAAACCGTTGCCGTTGGGCGGGATATTCGCTTGTCGAGCCGTGCCATTTGCGACGCTCTGATTCGCGGCATCACGGACTCGGGTGTCGATGTGCTGGATATAGGCGTTGGCGGTACCGAACTGGCGTACTTTGCAACCTTCAGCCGGAAGCTCGATGGCGGCATCATGGTAACGGCCAGCCACAATCCTCCAGACTATAACGGCATGAAGCTGGTCCGCGAACAATCTCGTCCGATCAGCGCGGACACGGGCCTATTGGACATCAGGGCTATTGCCGAGGCGGGCGAGTTTCGGACAATTGACCGCAAGGGCTCGATAACGCCCGTGGATATATTCCCTGATTACATTGCACATCTATTGTCATACATTGACGCGAGCACGCTAAAGCCACTCAAGATTGTCGTCAATGCCGGCAACGGCGGCGCTGGTCCGATAGTTGACCTGCTTGAGCCGCACGTACCCTTCGAATTCATAAAGATTCATCACGAACCCGATGGTCACTTTCCAAATGGCGTGCCAAACCCGATGCTCGAAGCCAACCGGCAAGTTACGATCGATGCAATTCGAGCTTCTGGTGCAGACCTTGGAATCGCCTGGGACGGTGACTACGATCGTTGCTTCTTTTTTGACGAAACCGGCGACTTCATCGAAGGCTACTATATCGTCGGCCTGCTTGGTCAAGCTTTTCTGGAAAAACAACCTGGCGCCAGCATCGTTTTCGACCCGCGGCTCACCTGGAATACGCTTGAGATCGTCGAAGCCAACGGCGGAAAAGCCGTAAAAAGCAAGTCAGGCCATGCATTTATTAAACAGATAATGCGCGAAGCCGATGCCGCTTATGGCGGTGAAATGAGTGCGCATCATTACTTCAAATCTTTTTCATACGCTGACAGCGGCATGATCCCATGGCTGCTTATCAGTGAGCTCATTAGCAAGGAAGGCCGGGCGCTTTCGGACCTCATCGGCGACCGCAAACAGCGCTTTCCAATTAGCGGCGAAATCAACCGCCGCGTTACGGATTCCGCAGCGACCATTAAACAGCTAGAAGAAAGCTACGCCGCAGACGCCATTTTTGTCGAACATCTTGACGGCCTGGGCGTCGAGTTTCCAGATTGGCGCTTCAATGTTCGAGCTTCGAATACCGAGCCGCTATTGCGCCTCAATGTGGAAAGCCGTGGCGACTTGAATCTCATGCAATTGAAAACTGCAGAACTACTGGCTTTGATCGGCGGTCAACCGGAGTAAAAAAAGATGCAGCCCCGGCTTCCCCGGCTTATCTTGCCGGCCTCGAAATAAGCGCTTCTGAGGGCTGTCAGACTTCTTCGTCGCTGACCTGCTGCAAAGCTTCGCTGAGATAATCTGCGAGCAGCGGCGTTCGAACTAAGTAATCTGCCGTGTGATCGTTCCAACTTTCGCCGGCCCGAGTTAATGCGTTCTCCCACTCGGAAATTGAATAATCGCCTCGCCCTACCCACATTAATGCGACCAGGCATACCTGTTGATCCGGCTCGAGATCGTCGATCGCAGTCTTCAATTCCAGATAGACTGGTTCATCCGTTGGCGATTCCATATTCTCGTCCAATATATCGACCGGCAGGTCGCCGTCGTCAAGCTCTCCATCTACTGAATTCCCAGTATGATACTGATGCGCCCGATCTATGATTTGCTCAACTGTTTCGGGATTAAGATCAATCATCAGCGGCCTCCACCATAAACGAATTACAAGATCGCATCGGTCAATGGGTTAGAGTATACGTACTTATCACAGCCGCTAATATCCCGGAGTCCGACGATTGGTCGAAAATTCTCTAAATGACTTTGCGGAAGCGAAGTTGCACACGCTCGAGCGGCAAAAACTTAAACGCAACCTGCAAATTACAGCGCGTCATCCGGCTGCAGTGTTGGAGATAGCCGGTAACTCACTAATTTCATTTGCGTGCAACGATTACTTGGGTTTGAGTCACCACCCGGACGTGATTGCAGCCAGCATCGAGGCCACCAAGAAATTTGGCGTTGGCGCCGGCGCATCTCGTTTGATCAGCGGGAATCACCCAGAGTACACAAAACTGGAAC
>JAHEEO010000293.1 GCA_024640665.1 Rhodospirillales bacterium
ACGCCAACGCCCCGCTGACGCTCGTCCATATAAGAAGCGCAACTCTCGCCCCAACCGCCATCTTCATTTTGATGTGCCAGGATCCAGGCAGCAGCGCGCTGAATATACTCACTCGACATGTCTTCGCCGAGTTCGGCAAGTGCTGGCAATACCGCAGCGGTGCCATAGATGTGATTAACTCCCCAGCGACCAAACCATGAGCCGTCCGCTTCCTGTTCTTTGCGAAGGTAACGATAGGCGCGCTCGATTCTGCGGTCGCTGCGGTCATAGCCCAATAATGCCAATGCCTCCAGCATATGCGCCGTCACATCGGCCGAGGGCGGGTCGAGTGCCTCACCGAAATCGCAAAATGGAATTTTCGTGATGACCATCTTGTCGTTGTTGCGATCAAACGCAGCCCAACCGCCGTTGCGAGACTGCATCCCAAAGCACCATTCGACAGCTCGATCTATGGCGCCGGTAACGCGCGGTGCTTCGCGCATGCTCAGCGGCAGCTTTGCCAGCACGATTAGTGCGACCGCCGTATCGTCGATATCCGGGTAGTGAATGTTGGCGCGTTCGAAAGCCCAGCCACCGGGGCGAAGGCGCGGGTTCTTCTCTGCCCAGTCGCCTTTGTAGGTCACCTCATTGGCCAGTATCCAGTCAACGGCACGGTGCATCTGGGGAGTAAACTCACGGCCACATTCCTGCATGGCAAGCAGCGCGAGCAACGTGTCCCAGACTGGCGATTCGCTTGCCTGGATATGCAACGTGTTGTTGCGCTCATAGGACCAATGTGCGTCCAGCGCGCGAAGTCCTTTGTCTATGACTTGATGGCTCAAGTCGTAGCCTTCGACGTTGAGTGCCATCAAACTATAGATCCAGGGGGGTTGAATGCCGCCCCATGCGCCGTCGCTGTCTTGATGGCGGATGATCCATTCGAGACAGGCCTTGATCGCGAATTCGCGACCCGGCGTCAGTCGAATATCTTGGAACCAATGCAGCAATCGGTCTGAAGCAAGAAATAACCGCTTCAGAGAGAACAGCGGGTGATTTCGCGGAAGATGGTAGTCCATTTGATCCCGGCCATCCGGGAACAGCTCGTCGAGACGGCGATCAGCAGGCAGTCGCCGCACACTGCGGCGCGCTGACAACACAGCAAGTGGCAACAAAGTAGCCCGCGCCCAGCTTGAAAAATCGTAAATATTGAATGGAAACCACTTCGGGTTCGCAATAATCTCGGGTGGCAAATTGGGCGTTTGGTCCCAGGGCCACTCTCCAATCAGTGCAAGCCAATAGCGCGTAAACACCCGGATTTCGCTGAGGCCGCCATGATCAAAGATCCACTTACGTGCCTTAACCAGAGGTTCGCTGTCCGGCGTCATTCCGACGCTGCGCAAAGCGGCGTAGCATTCAACGGTGCTGTTGATATCGCCCTGTGGAGCGTCGAAATAGGCTTCCCAAGCACCATCGGAGCGTTGCGCGTTAATCAGTGTGGCGACGATGTCTCGCTTGCGCGGGTGTTCATAACCCAGGAAGTGCATAACGAGCAGCCATTCGGCTTCGATGCAGTAGCTCGACTCGAGCATCCCGACCCAGAACCCATCCGGCGTTTGCTCATTGTCCAGCCAGTGTGTCGCTGATTCTATGGCTTCGTCGAGTTCGCCAGATACGTTTATTGCTTCTGTCGCGGTTACAGCCATGATCAAAGGAATTCTCGAGGACGCGCGATTATTGCATACGAAGGCCATGAAGTATTGCAACTGCGATCTGATTGCCAGAGCATGGCGTCTTATCCGTATGGGGCGTGCCAGTGACGCTAATCTGTCGAAATCTTATCGCCGCGGTATTTGTCGTAATGTCCTGTGCTTGCGTTTCGACGCTGCACAGCGCCGACGGCGTAGCCATGCGCATGACATCTGAAGAGTTTCGTGCCTACGCGGAAAAAGTATTCCGTCTGCAAAATGAAGTGATCTCGGCAATCACGTTTGCCGTCGAAGATGGCCGGGTATTTGAGGCGAATGAGCTGGCGTTGATCGAAGCGGCCGAAGATGCCGTGCTTGAGGAATGCGTGGATATCAACCGTATAGCTGTTCAGCGGCGCGACGGCGGCGGGTTACGCCCGTTCCGCGATGCCAAGGCGGCGCGCGCTGTGCCGAACTGCGAGGCGGCCGCCCTGCGCGGGCGCGCGGCACTGGCTGACGTCACCTCAGCTTCAGGGCAATAAGCGTCCAACCGCGATCATGTTCTGTTGATAATAAGGCGAATCCAATTGAGCGACGCTGACGGTGCGACCAGATGCGGGCGCATGAACAAACTGGCCGTCGCCAAGATAAATGCCCACATGTGACAGTTTTTCCTGATCTTGAAAAAAGATCAGGTCGCCCTGCAGCGCGTTGTTCAGTGCGATTTTGGTCGCCGCTGCAAACTGGGCTTGAGAAGTGCGGGGAACGCTGATGCCATTCTCCGAATAGGTGTAGTAGACAAGCCCGCTGCAATCGAAGCCATCTTCTGGC
>JAHEEO010000136.1 GCA_024640665.1 Rhodospirillales bacterium
CGCCTAGCAGTGCTGCGATCGCAATGCCGCAGAGCCAAGATACCGCAGTAGCGGGTTTGCCTTTACTAGCCAAGTTCATCGTTAGTCTTCCAAGTCTGATTGTCTGATTCTCTGATTCTCGCAGGGGCGTGCAGTCTTATTCGGGCCGGCCTCACTCGTTGAGGGACTCGATAACGAACGACGCAACGTCGCGAATCTGTTCTGGAGATAGCGCGCCCGCAAACGGTGGCATGTCGCCACGGCCCTCAGTTATAACTTGAATCGCAGCGCCTACGCTGGCGAGTTCGGCCAGACTGGGCCCGCCGCCGTGGCCGCCCTCGGCGGTTTCACCATGGCAGAACAGGCAGGCCGATGCATAGACCGACTCGCCATTGGCCAGGTCCGTCTCTCCCTGTGCCGCCTCTGTCAAAATCATGACGGAATTAGCGACAGGCGCCGGCTCCATTTCGCCAGCGAGCGAAAACAACCAGACACTGTCGCCTTTTGGCGATCCGGCAAACAAGTTACCGGCAGAATAGGCAGCGACATACTGAGTGCCGTCATGCTCGAAAATTGAGACGGTTGAGTTCATGCCGGCGCCGGTTTGAAACTCCCAAAGCAATGCGCCGTTGCCTGAATCTAGCGCTGTCAATCTGCCATCGTTGCGGCCAACGAACACCAACCCTCCAGCGGAGTTGACTGTGCCGCTGTAGCACGGCTCTGCCCACTGCTGTTGCCAAACGATCTTGTTCGTGCGCATGTCCAAAGCAGTCAGCGTGCCCAAGTGCGGCATTCTGGTGCCGCCAAAAATTCCCGCGGCATAGAGGTCACCTGCTTCGGGTCGAGCGGCGTCGATTTCTTCGGCTTGGTAATTCCCGATTCGATCTTCGGCGCATACGTACAAGTGTCCGTCTGCCGGATTATAGGAACTGGGTGGCCAGTTGGCGCCGCCGCTGAGCGCTGGCTTCATCACCACGACTTCGTCTGTCCAAAATGGTGTAAAGATTCTGCCGCCGTTAATTAGCCGATGCCCTTCAGGTGCAATATCGATATGTTGCGGAACGAATGAATCGCCGATTGGGTAGGGTTGCGTGGCGGCCGTTGCTTGACGCGGCTCCTGAGGAACCGCACGTTCCTCGATGCCGATCAACGGCTCGCCGTTGGTTCTATCCAATATGTATACCCAGCCGGTTTTGCTGGGCTCGGCAATGGCTTTGCGCTCGACACCGTCGATTTCGATATCAAATAGCACGACTGGGCTGGGTCCGTCGTAGTCCCAAAGATCATGATGGACTTGCTGAAAGTGCCAACGGTACTCGCCGGTGCGTGCATCAACCGCGACCATTGAAGCCGAAAACAAGTTGTCGCCTTCGCGAACGCTGCCGTTGTAATCCGGGCCTGGATTGCCCGTTGAAAAGTAGACGAGTCCCAACTCTGGGTCGACTGCCGGAGTTTGCCAGACAGATGCGCCGCCGTGGCGCCAGACTTCGTTATCTTGCGGCCATGTGTCATGCCCAAGCTCGCCGGGGCCAGGTATCGTATAGAACGTCCACACCAGATCCCCAGACTTGGCATCAAAGGCCTTAACGCGACCGCGAATACCGTATTCTGCTCCGGCAAACCCAGTGATTACCAGGCCGTCGTAGTACAGCGGTGCGGAGGTGATGCTGTAGCCTTCCTGCCAACGCTCCGCCTGTGTTGCCCAAACAATTTCGCCGGTAGTTTGGTCGAGCGCGATCAGCTGGCCGTCCAGTTGACCGACAAATACCTTGCCGTCGCCAAGGCCGACACCGCGGCTGAGCCAACCGCAGCAAATGGTGTCGATTGATTGTTCTAGGTGCGCTGAGTATTTCCATCGGCGTTCCCCAGTTTCGACATCGATCGCAAACACGTCATTTGCGCCTGTGGCGATATAAAGCGTGCCGTCATAGATAATGGGCTGAGCTTCGCCCGAGTACTTCGTGTCGACGCCTGAGCCGTCGAGCCGAGCGCGCCAAACGCCCTTTAGATTGGTGACGTTGCTGCGATTGATCTGTGTGAGCGGCGAGTGACGCTGGTTATATAGATTGCCACCGTTGGTTGGCCAATGTTCTGTTGGGCTTGCAGTGAGCGCGCTCGATGAAAACGCCGGTGCCCGAGTGATTTGTGCCTGTTGAGAATTCGCGCCGCTTGCGACCAACAGTCCCACCATGGCAGTTGTTGCGAATCGTCGAATCATTGCTTATTCCTCCAAGCTGTTTTTTTCGGCGCCATCCATATCTACCTACAGACGTTATTCCAAGGGTGGTATGGTATACGGTTCAGGGCTTTGGCCGGAAATTTGCGCCTTCGCCGCGCGGAAAAAAGAGGATCGATACATGGCTTACAAACTTATTGGCAGCAATTTCGTACCGCCGGACATACGCGGCAAAGTCACTGGATCCGCTAAGTATGCGGAGGACTTTCGCGTCGACAATATGGCGTATTGCCGTTTGCTGCTGAGCCCGATTCCTCACGCTCGGGTGCGCAGCATCGACACATCCCGCGCCGAAGCGATGCCGGGTGTGCTGGGTATTCTCACTGCTGAGGATGTGCCCGCTCAACCGGCGCCGGCAGATCCTATTTTGACTAATGAGCCTATGTTTATCGGCCAGCCCATACTGGCTGTTGCGGCTGTCGATGAAACCACCGCGCACGATGCCATCGATGCCATCGAAATTGACTATGAGCCACTGCCGTTTTGCGTCGATCCGCTGGAGAGCCTTTTCCCTGGCGGGGACGATGCGCGAACGGACGGCAATGTGGTCGACAATCGGCTGACCGGTCCTCCGTCGATTCGGCAAATGAAATGGGGCGCAGCAGATTTCGCGGCGGTTAACGAAGGTCAGTTGCCAACCGGCGAGCCAGCCGCAGAGTGGTCATACGGCGACATCGACGCAGGTTTTGAAAATGCAGCGCTCGTCTTGGACGAGAGCTTTGTAACTGCCGGCATGTCGCATCATTCGATGGAGCCGCGTTCAGCTATGGCCTATTGGCAAAACGGCAAGTGTTTTGTGTTTGGTTCCACACAGAGCCAAAGTTTCGTTATCCCAGATCTGGCCAACTATATCGGCATCACG
This sequence comes from Rhodospirillales bacterium, assembly GCA_024640665.1. Classification (GTDB taxonomy): domain Bacteria; phylum Pseudomonadota; class Gammaproteobacteria; order Steroidobacterales; family Rariloculaceae; genus JAHEEO01. The sequence continues at coordinate 3,078 of JAHEEO010000136.1, forward strand.
CCGCAGGAACTGGTTTACGTTGCTGAGACTTGCGGCGGCGGGTTCGGCTCTAAGGGTTCTGCCTATCCCGTAATGTCCATTCCCGCGCATATGAGCAAGAAGATTGGTCAGCCAGTCATGATGCGAATCTCGCGCGCTGAAGAGTATTACCTTGGGTTTGCGCGTACCGGGTTTCAAGGCCGAATACGACTCGGCTTTGCTGCCGACGGGCGCATAACGGCAGCGGATGTTTACATCGTGCAGGAGAACGGCGCGACGGTTGGATTTCCCGATTGGCCTTCGGCAGGAGAGACGGTATCCATTCTTTATCAACCGCCGGCCATGCGGTGGCGCGGCATAGCCGTACAGACCAACACACCGCCTCGCTCGGCGCAGCGCGGCCCAGGCCATAACCAGACTGTCTCGGCCGTAGAGCCGCTGATCGACAAGGCTGCGAGGGCGCTTGGGATCGATCGCTATGAAATGCGTCGCATCAACGCGCCCGGTCGTGAAGCTCGATTCGGTGAAAATCAAGCGCCGGTCACCAGCTGCTATTTGCAGGAAGCCATGGCAAAAGGTGCGGCAGCTTTCGACTGGGAAAACAAGCGTGCGTTGAGCGGACAACGAAACGGTTCGAAGGTGACTGGCGTAGCGGTGAGCCAGGCATTCCATCCGGCCGGGTTTGCGGGCTTCGATGGTATTGTCCGGTTGACGCCGCAGGGCCAGTTGCATGTGCATACCGGCATAGGCAATTTGGGCACCTACTCGCATACAGGCACGTCGCGAATCGCTGCCGAAGTGCTCAACTGCGATTGGGAAAACTGCGTTGTCGAGCGCGGCGATACGCGCAAGAATTTGCCGTGGAATATCGGTCAATTTGGCAGTAATACTTCGTTCACGATGGCGCGCACGAACTATGTCGCAGCGATGGATGCACTGAGTAAGTTGAAAGAGATTGCGTCGATAGATTTGGGCGGTGAGCCGGACGACTACGATATCGGCGAACACCGTGTTTTTGCCAAGGCAGATCCTGCGCGCGGGCTGACGTATGCGGAAGCCGCGCAGCGGGCCATCGAGTTGGGCGGGAAGTTTGACGGGCATGAATTGCCGGATGACATCAATCCAATGACGCGTGAGTCTGCGACAGCTTTGGCGGGTACCGGCATCATTGGCGTTGCGCGCGACAACTTGCCCATTACTGGCCAGCCAGCGGCATTCGTAGCCGGGTTTATCCAGATTGAGCTAGATATCGAAACCGGCAAGTTCGACATTATCGATTATCTCGCTGTGGCGGACTGCGGAACGGTCATCCATCCTCAAGGGCTTGCGACGCAGATTAAGGGCGGCGGCGTCATGGGTTTTGGCATGGCGACGTTAGAAAGACACATTTACGATCCGCAAAATGGTTTGCCCGGCACGGTCGGTCTGTACCAGGCGAAACCTGCCAGCTATCTGGACGTGCCGGAGACGATGCGCACGGATGCGGTTGACGAACCAGACCCTCAGAGCCCGCTTGGCACCAAGGGCATCGGTGAGCCGGTAATGGGCGCCGGCTCCGCCGCCTTGATCTGCGCGATTTCCGACGCATTAGGCGGGCATTATTTCAATCGCGTACCCATCACGACCGATCAGATCGTGAATGCTGCCGCTGGTCGTGATCAGTCTCACGGGCCGCTGCAAGTCAATACAGCGTAGCACTGACACCTGATTGTGCGGCATGTGCGCAAACTTTCCTGGCAGTGCCTGGTCGCGATCTGTTTTGCCGGGTTCGCAGGCCCGGCAGCGTCTTGCGAGCCCGCACCGGGGTTTGAGCTCGCAGAGCGGCCACGCTTACAAGCGCCAAGCAGCCCGCTTCCGCGTGCGCCGAGCGTGTGGGTCGAGTCTATTCGCCGCGGCTTTATCGACGATGATCCGGAATCCTGCGCAAATCATGCAGAGCTCATATTGGGTATCCGTGCAGCCGAACACAGTCCAACAGCCGTCTACCTTTTTGAGATTGCAGAAGGCGCTTTGCCGCAAGGCGTACTTCCCGACCAGCATATTGAGCCCATTCAACTCGGCAGGGATGTCCTCGGGTTTCGTTTTTCGTGGTTGGATCTGACGGCAGGACAGTCTGTGTTGGCGCCAATTGGTGCAGTTGTGCGTGTGACGCGCGTGTCATTCGCAGGCGAGGCTTCAGAGCCGGCACTGGTGCGCGTAATCGATGCTGGTGGACCGCCGGCTACAACGGAGAAGGAGTGGAATTCGATGCTTATATGGGTTGGCCTTGCGATTGCCTTGTTCGCAGCTTTCTATTTGCGCAGTCCGCATTTCAAAAATCGGAATGCGCATGACGCAAAACTCGAAGCAATTCAAAAGCGGTTGGCTGCAATGGCCAAGGAACGGTCTGCGAACAAGTCCGAAGACTGAATGCCGCCGCATCAGCCTCAGCTGGCGGTTAACGCGGCGGCTGAACTGCTCGCTCGGCAACTGCGATAACGCCCCGAGCACGCTTTACCACCGGCACATCAATGACAAGCCCGTCCAACGAAGTGGATCCGCGACCGCGGCGTTCCGCTTCCTCGAACGCCGCGACGATGCGTCTGGCCTGTTCAAGCTCTGGCTCAGAGGGCGAGTAACATGCGTTGATCGTATCCGTTTGCGCGGGATGAATGGCAAAGCGGCCTTTGAAACCTAACTGTTTGGATTCGATGCTGTGTTCACGCAGCCCTTCGAGGTCGCGAAACTTGAAGAAAGGCGTGTCCAAAGCAAGTACATTAGCCGCCCGGGCGGCTATGCATATTGTGGATCGGGCGTAAAGCAGCTGTGTTTCGTCTGAGCTGCGCTCGATACTCATGTCGTGCGTAAAATCCTCTGCGCCGAAGGCTATCGCAATGGTGCGTTCGCTTGCGATGCAAATGCCGTAGCAGTTGATGATCGCTTGCGCCGATTCTATCCATGGGACGAGCTTGATCTGACCGTGTTCAAGGCCTCGATCGGCTTCAAGCTTACCGAGGATTTGTGCAACGTCGTGTATATCCGTTGGAGTGGCAATTTTGCCGATGGAAACGGCATCGATGTATGGCCCAACGACGGCTGCTAACTCTCGCTCAGTACGTCCTGTATTTAACGAGTTAACGCGCGGAATAATCAATTTTCCAGTCGAGCGAAGCCTTGGCAGGTATTCGGCAATAACATTACATGCGGCTGATTTTTCTTGTTCGGGAACAGAATCTTCCATGTCCGGAACAATCGCGTCGGCTGTTGCTATGAAAGCCTTTTCAAGCATGCTGGCCTTGTTGCCAGGGATGAATAAGGCGCTGCGAATAAATGTCATGTTCTTATTCATCTCCGCTTAGTCGGCGTGTAAAACACGCAACACTATCTTGCCAAAGTGGCCGCTCGACTCCATCAGCCGATGGGCATCGGCAGCTTGCTCCAGGGGCATTACGCGGTCAATGACAGGCATGATTTCACCGGCGTCGAAATGTCCCATAACTTGTTCGCGGAACTGGCGAACAATAGCTGCCTTTTCTGGCGTGGGCCGGGATCTCAATACTGATCCCACGATGCTCTGGCGTTTTACCATTAATCTGCCGAGATCGATTTGCGCTTCCCTGCCGCTCAGCGTGGCAATGATGACAAGGCGACCGCCGATCGCCAGCGACGCACAGTTTTTGCCGAAATATGCGGCACCGATATGGTCGAGGATGACATCTGCACCGCGCTTATCCGTGATGTTTTGAACGCGTTCGGCAAAATCTTCGTGGACGTAGTCGATAACATCGTTGGCGCCGATTGCTTTTACCCGTTCGAGCTTATGCGGTGAGGCAGTAACGATAACGCAAGAGTCTGGTACCAGCGCCTTGCAGATCTGGATTGCCGCTGTATTCACTCCGCCGCCGCCGCCATGCAACAACACGGTTTCGCCATTAGCCAGCCGCGTATTGATGAATAGGTTTTGAAAAGCCGTGATGTAGGCCTCGGGAATGCAGGCCGCTTGCTCGAAGCTAATGTGCTTCGGGATAGCCAATACGTGCCCGGTATGCGCAGTCGCAAATTGACCATAGCCGCCGCCACTCAGCAAGGCTGTAACGCGATCGCCCACTCTCCATTCAGTGACATCGGCGCCTGTTTCGCTAATTGTGCCGGCCGCGTCTAACCCCAGAATCTCGGATGCCCCCGGAGGAGGCGGATAGCGACCCTCGCGTTGAATTATGTCCGGTCGATTTATCGAGGTGGCCTCGACGCGAATGAGCACTTCATCCGCGGCCGGGGTCGGGCGACCGACTTCACCGATCGCCATAATATCGGCTGATCCGTGGCCATTGAGCACGATTGCTTTCAATGAATTCTCGCTTACTACGGAAGGTAGCTATTGTTGTGGATACGCCATCTCCTTACTATACCCACGCGCGGAATGAACGGCGCTGGCAATACAGTGAGGTTTAGAAGTGTTTGACGCATTACGGTCACTACCACCCGATGCTATTTTGGGTATCATGCAGTTGTTTCGTGCCGATCAGGACGCGCGCAAAATAGATTTGAGCGTTGGCGTCTATCAAGATGATGCCGGCAACACACCCGTGATGAAGTGCGTCAAACGCGCAGAAAAGCTCATTTACGACGAAGAAACCACCAAAAGCTACGTGGCAATCGGTGGCAATCCGGAATTCAACAAGCTGGTCGAGGGTTTGCTGTTTGGCGCTGATAGCGCGTTACTGGCCGACGGCCGAGTGGCCACCATTCAGGCGCCCGGCGGCAGCGGCGCGTTGAGCGTTGCCGGACACCTCATTCAGCGTGCGCGACCCGGTGCACGTGTCTTCTGCAGTGACCCGTCGTGGCCGAATCACTCCCCATTGCTGCAGCTTTCCGGATTGAAGCTGGAACAGTATCCATATTATGACTACCACGAACACCGAATCGATTTTGATGGCATGGTTACTGCCATCGAGAAGATGAAGTCGGGCGACTTGTTGCTCTTGCACGGCTGCTGCCACAACCCAAGCGGTGCGGATTTGTCGGAAGCTCAATGGAAAGTGCTGGCTGAACTGTGCCTTCGATTAGGGGTCATTCCGTTTATCGATTTCGCGTATCAAGGGTTGGCAGTCGGCTTGGACGAGGATGCATTCGGCGTGCGAGTCATGGCGGAAACCGTACCGGAATTCATAGTCGTGAGTTCTTACTCCAAGAATTTTGGTTTGTATCGAGAGCGTGTCGGTGCGTGCAGCATCGTATCAGCGAGTTCCGACCAGCGCCCTGCGGTGATGAGCAATCTGATG
>JAHEEO010000137.1 GCA_024640665.1 Rhodospirillales bacterium
AGTGCCTGGAATGTCGGCCAGTTGGATCGTATGGCTTTGTCGCCCTGCCATGCACTGTTTCAGTTTTATGTGGCTGATGGAAAACTCTCCTGCCAGCTATATCAGCGCAGTGCCGACGTGTTCCTGGGCGTGCCCTTTAATATCGCTTCGTATGCTCTATTGACGCACATGATGGCGCAGCAAACTGACTTGTTGCCCGGCGACTTCATATGGACGGGAGGCGATTGCCATTTGTACTTGAATCACTTGGAGCAAGTTGAAGAACAATTGAGTCGAGTGCCCGGCCGATTGCCGACGCTCAACATAAAGCGCAAACCGGAGTCGATTTTCGCGTACGAGTTCGCGGACTTTGAAATCGCAGGTTACGAGGCTCAGCCCTCTATTGCGGCGCCCATCGCGGTCTGAACCTTACGGCGCGTTAGTTCTTCGCGCTCATCCGCCCTAATCTGCATAGCTGGGAAGCTAGGCAACCTCTCGTATACGGGCTTCTCTACCGAGCCGTACCGGCAATTACTGATTCGATCTGCTCGGCAGGTCGGCTATTTTAGCGTACGAACTTTCTGCCGAGCATATTTGCATGACGCTAGATTCTATTGACGAGCAAGTCATTTTGCCGGACCCAATGGCGCTGAAACGCTTGGCGGTCAGCGAGAGCGGCTTCGTTTTTGATCCTGTAAGCGGCCACAGCTTTACCGTGAACGAAACCGGACTGGTTATTTTGCACGCATTACAGCGGGATAGCCGCCTCAATGATATACGAGAGCTGTTGAGCTCAGACTATGACGTCGACTCGCAGAACTTAGACCGCGATTTGCTGGAGTTTCTGGGCTCGCTAAGTAATCAGCTCGAGCATCCATGAGCGCTATCATGGTGGCCCCGAATCGAATTGCCGTGACCGGCATGAACGCGCGCCCCGACAATCCTGGGCCAGGATTGGCTGTTGCGCGTTGCTTGCGCGAGGCGAAAAATTACTCCGGGAAGATCATCGGGCTTGGTTACGAGTCGCTCGACCCGGGACTGCACCTGCCGGCCTATTGTGACGCTGGTTACCTGCTGCCTTATCCGTCGTCTGGCGATGACGCTTTTCTCGAACGTATCGAACTCATTCGTGAACGCGAGCAGATTGATTCGATGATTCCTTGTTTGGATGCGGAGCTGCCCATCATGACCCGCTTGGCAGCCGAACTCGAGAAGATGGGTGTCGCGACGTTTATGCCCACGTCAGCCCAGCTGGAACTCCGCAGCAAAGATCGATTGGATGAGCTGGCTGGTCATGCGGGTACCGACGCTCCGAAAACCAAGTCGGTGACCGAGGCGGGGTTCTTTTTCAACTGCGGCCAGCAAGGTTGGCACTATCCGTTTGTAGTCAAAGGAATCTTCTACGACGCCGAAGTCGTTAAGAGCGCGGAACAGGGCGCGGCGGCATTCCGTAGAATTTCCGCGCAATGGGGTCTGCCAGTACTCGTTCAGGAGTTCCTCGAAGGAGAAGAGATCAATCTAACGGCAGTCGGCGATGGCAAAGGGAAAATGCTCGGCGCGGTCATGATGAAGAAGTTGGCCGTGACCGACAAAGGCAAGGCTTGGGCTGGAATTAGCATCGCAGATGAGCGTCTCTTCGATGCAAGTGCGGCACTGGTCGCGGCCACGCAATGGAAAGGCCCGCTCGAAGTAGAAGTGATGCGGACTGCTGACGGGACTTATCAGCTCATCGAGATTAATCCACGATTTCCAGCCTGGATCTACTTGAGTGCTGGCGCCGGGCGTAATCTTCTTGAAGTGCTTTTGCAGCTGATGCGCAACGAAACGCCGCCAGAAATGGAGCCCGCCCCGGCAGGCGTTATTTACCTTCGCTATGCCGAAGACAACATTGTTCCATTGGCGGATTACGAATCGGTCATCATGCATGGCTGGCGCGTTCCGGTGCCAGAACCTGAGAACCACAAACAATGACAGATCAATCCGACCCCGAAGCGCAGGCAGGCAAACTCAAACCGTGGATCAAGCCGTCGATCGTTATGCATCGCAGCGGTCTCGTGAACAAATTCGGCGCTGTGCGTCGAGATCGCTGGCAAACCGATATTGAGGAGGTCCCTATTGGCGAGCTCGTGCACGATTTCGGCTCGCCGTTGTTTGTGATTTCCGAAAGCAAACTCCGCGACAATCTGCACAGGCTCATGCGCGCTTTTACTGCGCGATATCCAAGCGTGCGTTATGCATGGTCGTACAAGACAAACTACCTGGGCGCGGTCTGCAATACGTTTCATCAAGAAGGCGCGTGGGCAGAAGTCGTGTCCGCTTTCGAGTACGAGAAAGCCAGGGCGCTCGGTGTGCCGGGCGAACAAATACTGTTCAATGGACCGCACAAACCGCGCGCCATTCTTGAGCGAGCGATCAAGGAAGATGCACACATACACATTGATCATCTCGATGAGCTTTACCTGATCGAAACTATTGCGAAAGAAACAGGCAAAGTTGTTGATGTGACGATTCGCCTCAACTTCGAAACTGGATATACCGAGAACTGGGGTCGCTTCGGGTTCAATGTGGAGTCTGGCCAGGCAATCGATGCAGCCTGGCGAATCGCACGCAGTGAGCAGCTTCGCCTTACAGGTCTTCATAGTCATATCGGCACTTTCGTGCTTGATCAGCGTGCCTATGGTGCGCAGGCGCGCATCATGTGCGCTTTCCTGCAAGAGGCAGAAGACAAGACCGGCTGTGAAATCGAGACGCTCGATTTCGGCGGCGGTTTTGCATCGCACAATGCTTTGCAGGGTATTTATTTGCCGCCGGAGCAGGTCGTGCCGAGCTTCGATCAATATGCGGAGGCAATCTGTACGCCGTTGATCGAAGCAACTTACGAGCGCAGCGCCCGAGGCCGGCCGTTACCAATACTCATTCTCGAAACCGGCCGGGCAGTCGTCGATGATGCGGAATCGCTCGTTACGACGGTAGTGGCAAACAAGAGACTCCCTGATGGTCGTCGCTGCGTTGTTGCAGATGCTGGCGTCAATACTCTGTTTACGGCATTTTGGTACAACCATCAGGTGTTGCCGACACGGGAGCTCATTGGCACTCCCGAAGAGACGGTCATATACGGGCCTTTGTGTATGAATATCGATGTCGTACGCAGCAGTATTTTGCTTGCTCCGCTAAAGGCAGGCGACACACTTGTGATTAGCCCGGTCGGTGCATACAACAACACACAGTGGCTGCAATTCATCGAGTACCGGCCCAATGTGGTGATGGTGCACCCTGGCAAGGAGGTATCGCTCGTGCGGTCGGCGGAGAAGCTCGATAGCATCACCGCGCATGAACATCTGCCTAAGCATCTAAGCAGTCCTGTGAAATCTAAATGATTTTGGATGAAGGAAAGACGCCGGAGCGGCGTTCTATTCTGGCTGAGCTTCAAGCAACCATCGGTGGTGTGTTAAGGGCCTACAGCGGCATTTTGTTTGTCGATCATGCTGCAATCGGTTTCATGTTCTTGTGCGCGACATTTTGGTTTCCGAATGTTGGGCTTGCCGGTTTGATTGCTGCCGCAATTGGGATGGCGGTGGGCTACGTGTTGCAGTTGCCATATGCGATCAGTGGTGTAAACGTGTATAGCAGTTTACTTGTCGGGCTGTCGCTCGGCGCCTTCTACGAACTCGACGCGCGCCTGATTGTGTTGATTGCATTGAGCGCTGCTTTAACAGTGCTTCTGGCTGCGGCCTTGCGAGATGTTTTGTGGCGTTTGGGACGGCTCCCTGTGCTCAGCGTGCCGTTTGTCATTGTCGCGCTTACGACAGCCCTTGCAGCGGCCAACTATGGAGGTCTGACGCCCTATTACGAACCGGCGCAGCTACCGCCCGCTTTGATGGGTGATTGGATAGATACATTTCTGGCATCTCTAGGGTCGGTGTTTTTCAGTCCGCACCCGATTGTCGGCGTTGCTCTATTTTTGGGTATCGCGCTGCGGTCCCGTTATCTAGCGTTTCTGTGCATATGTGGTTATGCAAGTGGACAACTGGTTTTCAGCTTATTAACCGTGAATCCGCCTCCTGGCTTGTTGGCATGGACCGGGTTCAACTTTGCGTTGACTGCGATGGCTGTCGGTGGAGTATTTGTCGTGCCGTCTCTTGCGACGTTCGTGTTGGCCCTCATAGCAGCCGGTTCCTCTGCCGTCGTAACGAGCGCCCTGGGCAATGCCTTGCTGATCTATGGATTGCCTGTGATGGCGTCGCCATTCTTGCTGACAACATTGACGTTTCTCGCAGCATTACGGCTGCGAATGTCGGCTGCAGCGCCGGTGCTGTTACTCGAGCAACCGGGACTGCCCGAGACGAACTTCGAACGCGCTCGGCTGGCGCGCCGTCGGCTAGGCTCGCTCGCAAGCACGCCCTTATTGGCTCCGTTTCTTGGTGAGTGGCAGGTTTATCAAGGCTTTGACGGGCCGCACACGCATCAAGACCGCTGGCGGTACGCGCTGGACTTTCACCGTCTCGAAGGCGCAGTTGCATACTCCGGCGAGGGCAATGACCTCGAAGACTATCATTGCTTTGGTCTTCCAATTCTATCGCCTGCCTTCGGTCTCGTTGTCAATATTCAAGACAGTCTTCCGGACAACCTGCCTGGTGAACTTGACCTGCGAAATAACTGGGGCAACTACATATTGGTACAAACAGATGCAGGCAGCTTCGTGTTATTGGCGCACTTAAAGAAAGGTAGCGTTCGGGTTCATCCAGGTGAGCGCGTTACCCCCGACACGATCATCGCGAAGTGCGGTAATTCTGGGCGTTCACCGCAGCCGCATGTCCACTTGCAGGTCCAGCGACATGGGAACCTCGGCGGCAGCACAATGCCGTTTCATCTGGTTAGCGCCGTTACCCGACGTGACAGCCAATCTGGTCAGTACCACGTCGTCGCTGAAGTTGATTCCGGAGACTCTGTACAGAGGGCAGAAGATGATCGACAGCTATCGAGTGCATTGCATTTGCCAGTGGGGCGGACACTTAGGTATCGGGTAACAGACGCCAAAGGCGACACGCAAGATTCCATGCTGCGCGTCATTGTCACGTTGTTTGGTCAGTTTCGGCTGGTCGGTGAAACCGGAGCTAGCGCTGCGTTTGAACACCGCAATGGCACGCTGGCATTCTATGACCGACAGGGGCCAGCGGATCAGTTGCTGGATTTGTGGTTGCTTGCACTTGGTTTGTCGCCACTGTCGAATCAAGCGCTCGTGTGGCTAGACGAGCCATCGGTGCGCTTGATGCCGTTGGGTCGGGTAACGCGATTCCTGCTCTCATGTCTGCATCCCCTGGGAATGGGGATTCAAAGCCGTTACGAACGCCAATGGTTGAGCGCCGACAAGTGTTGGAAGCAAAATGGCACGCACACGATAGAGATTTTGCGCCACGCCCATTCAGCCAGCACAGTTGCAGTATTTGATCCAGACACGGGTTGTCGAGAACTAAGCATGCAGTATCACGACCGGCATTGGCGGGCGGCACTGCTCGCCATCGGCCAATCCGGTGACCGTGGCGTGCGCGCCTGGGAGCAAGAGGTGCCTGTAATGGGTTCCGATCAAGGCCGACTAATTGGAAACTAAGCGCATGAGTCCGAGTACAAAGACTAGTTGCCTTCTAATCTTGTATGTCGTGAGTCCGCTCGCAGCGGCGCAGGAGGCAGTCGATTCGTGGATCGTAGCTACGGACGTACAAGCGCTTGTGGGTTCCTTTAGGAGCAGCATCGAGCGGGATTCACTCAATGTTCTTGGGTTTTTTGTCAAAGCGGATTACCTTGAAAAAGGCGGCGTCACATTTGGCTACAACCGCACCGCATTGAGTTTTTTGAATGCCAATAGCGGCATTGATCAGGACGACGTTTTTCTATCCGGTAGATGGTCTTTGACGCCTGACTGGGCGTCTGGCCGCATAACCGTGCGCCTTGATCAGCACACGATCTCCAATGACGACCCCGACAACGGCACCAGTGACGTCGATGTCATTGCGCCGCAACTTTCCTACCAGAATTTTGCAAATACGTTTTATGTGGATGTTGGGTACGCTAGATCTAACTTCGGCGATAGCTTGAGTCTCGCTGGCAAGCTCGAAGTGACGCAATGGACGCCTACGCTCGGCTTCGGGTTTAACGACAGTTACGATTGGTTGCAGCTACGCGGCTATTTGATCGATTTTTCCAACCCACTGCGTGCGCAGAGCCTGGATTCGACCGAGTCGTTGGAAGTGAAATGGATTCATTGGTTTGACGGGCGAGGACCCATCGGCATCGACAATTTAAGGGTCTCCGCCTTGGCCGGCGAACGGATATATGCTGTCGATCACGATGCGGCGAGTGTATACAACCTCGCCGACATGCAGACAGGATCTGCTTCAATCGGTGGTGAGTGGCTAATTGGCGAACGCAACAAATTAATGCTGCTAATGAGTTACGAGAAATTTGAAAATCGTGACATCGGCAACGCCTACAGCAGTGGCTCTGTTTACTTGAATTTCAATCACCGCTCGAATTAGGGGAGGGCCAAGATGCGAATCAACGCACCTGCACGATCAATGGTAATTTTTGCGGGCTTATTGCTGGTTACCAGCTCGATCTCTGCACAGGGGGTATGGGCGGAAAGTTATGCGCAGGAAGCGCGCGGAGATTTTGCAGCAGCGATTGAATCCATAAATGCCATTATCAACGCCGAGCCGTCGCATGAGTTCGCGGTCATGCGTCGTGCATGGTTGCACTACTTAAATGGCCAATACAACAATTCGATTCGCGATTATCAACGCGCGATGGAAATAAATGATCAATCACTCGAAGCGCGTCTCGGAATCATGTTGCCATTACTAGCACAGCAACGCTGGCGCCAGGCGGCAAACTATGGTGCAGAAACGATCCGTCTGTCGCCATGGAACTACTATGCGCATTTGCGCCTAATGGTCGCCGAAGAAGGCCAGCGCCAATGGCAAACGCTTGCGCGGCATGCTGCGGAAACGGCGAAGAGATATCCTAGCGATCCCACATTCTTGGTCTATTGGGCACGTGCGCTTGCGCGGCAGGGAAATGTATCCGAAGCTGCAGTGATCTACGAAAAGGTGCTAGAGCGCGTGCCATCGCACGAAGAAGCAGCCGCATTTATTGATGAGCACCTCAATTGATCTATCAGCCTAGCCACACTCGTTCAAAAGCGAAAAGCTCTGTGCGCGGATGATGTTCACGCAGCCTTGGCTTGCGTTGGTCTACTGTGTATTAGCCGCTGCATCCTCCAAGAGCTCCATCCAAATTGATTCCGAACAGTTGTCTTCAAAGATAACGCCGTCGTCTTGGCGACGATAAACAAACGTAAGTGTGGTTTCGTCTTCGACGTAGAATATCGGGTCGCTGATGGTGAGTTCGTTAACCAAAACTGTGCCGGTGATCGTTGGAGGATTCGCGGGGCGCAGACCGGTGATTTTGATCTCGCTCGCATCCTGCAACCGCCACCGCTCGACGATACGCATCTTGTCGCTGTGCGGCCAACGCGGTGCATGCCACTCCGTAATGAGGCGTGTATCTATCTCCAATACACCGCCATCCCATCGGCCAATTGAATAGCCAACTCGCTGCGGCGGAAAATCTTCAGGAAAGTCGCGTCCGTCGAGATGTATCTGACGGGACTGATTGACGAGTTCCGACAGCACAACTACGCGGTCGGGTTTTGAATAATCTCCATCGCCGCGCCACCAATACCCCACATCACCGTGGGCATGCCGGGTTCTACACAGTGGGCATTCGCTTCGTATGTCACGACATCGTACTTTTCGACAAAGGCTTCGGTAATGGTTTTGGCTTCCGCTGTCAGCGCTGGTTCGACGGGAATAAAGAATGGAGCCCCTAAACGATCGTGCTGCACCAAAGACCAAACTCCGGAGAAGTCTGTAGGAATGCCTTGTGCATACATCAAGATCTCGCTGAAAAAGGCCGATCGCGGCGTCAAACCGGCGTAAGCGGCCAGCGGCTGTTGGCCCGACGTGAAACCGCGCATTGCTAAAGATAGGATGTGATAGGCTCGACTGAGTAACAGACATAGACGGGTGAGGGTTATGAAGTTTGGGGTTTTTATTCTCGTTTTTTCGCCAAGCATCCTGTTCGCCGCGGATCTGTCTGGTGAATGGGAAATCGCGGCCAGCTTGGGCGAGACCCCAATCGGCGTGCATTGCACACTCATTCATATGGACGATAAGCTTTCCGGTACATGCACGCCCGAAATGCAAAATGCTGAAGCGTCTGAGCTTAGCGGTACCGTGACCTCTACCAGCGCCGAAT
>JAHEEO010000138.1 GCA_024640665.1 Rhodospirillales bacterium
GTTGGCACCACGCAAGATTGGCTGCGCTATCGTTTGCCGGAAAAATATGTCCGCCATGAGCGCAAGCCTCTATGTATCGGTCAGAAGCAGCGCTGGTTCCTGTTACAACTTGTGGCGGATACTGAGCGCTTGTGCTTTGATTTGACTGACCAGCCCGAGTTTGATCGCTGCCGTTGGGTTGATTATTGGCGCCCGGTCAAAGAAGTCATTTACTTCAAGCGTCGAGTTTACGTTCGAGCGCTCAACGAACTTGGCCCGCTGGCGTTTCCAGATGAAGGGCCGCCACCACCGCCGGCCTGGTGGCCGCAGCGGTGGCACCGCGCACTGAGTTCATAGGATATTCATGCCAAAACATCGCAAACGATATTCGCTGGCGATAGCGCTCATAAGCTTGATCGGCTTTGTCGCCGTCGCTTTTCTCGGTTATGAGTTGGGCCGCTACCGCGCTGGGTATTCTCTGTTTGATGTGCGCCGAGCAGATGAAGCGCAGCAACAACTCATCAGCCAGCAGCAAGACCAGATAGACAGCTTAGAGCGACAAGTTGCTATCTTGGAGACAGCGCGAGAAATAAATCGCGAGACCTACGCAGAGGTCGAGTCCAATCTGACGCAGCTCGAGGCTCAGATCCAGGCCCAGCAGGAGGAACTCGGGTTTTACCAAGGAATTGTCTCGCCAGATGACGGCACGTCAGGCTTGCGGATTCAAAGCTTCGTCGTCGATAGCGGCCGCGGTGAGCTGGATTTCGTACTGCGTTTGGTGCTGGTGCAGGCGATAGTTCACAACGACCGAGTCAGCGGCAGTGTAGAATTAACGGTCAACGGTCTGCTTGACGGCGAACCTGCAACACTGGATGTCGCGGCGCTTGCGGACGGCAGCGCAGAGTATGGGTTTCGCTATTTTCAGGCGCTTGAGTATGAGGTAACACTGCCTGTCGGCTTCAAGGCAGAGTCAGTAGATGTAGAGATTGTGCCAAATCGGCCGTCCGGCGCGTCTTTCGTGCAGAATTACGCATGGTTTGGCGAGTAAGGTCAGTCGCCGTAAGGAACAGGAACAATGTTTGGTAGCAAGCGGAAGCAAGCAACGATAAATACCTTGGTTGGCGCAGATACCTGCGTTAACGGCAACGTAGAGTTCACCGGCGGCTTTCTCGTGGATGGCCGGGTGGTCGGCAACGTCAAATCCGTTGGCGACGATCATTCAATGTTGAGCGTCAGTGAGCGCGGTTCTGTTGAAGGTACGGTTATCGCACCCCATGTCTTACTCAATGGCACGGTACACGGCGATGTTTTCGCAACCGAGCGCATTGAACTCGGACCGAAGTCGCGCGTTATCGGCAATGTTCAATACAAACTTATTGAGATGTCGATTGGTGCGGAAGTGAACGGGAAACTGATCCACGAAAGCGACCAGAAGGCAGCGGCAGCGACTGAAGCAGCGAGTTCGGTTGTTCCGGTAACAGCAGTTGGAGAATGACAGATGACTGAACCACGGATGGATGGCGCCGAGAGCCCACTCAATTTTACGGTTGCCGCCGCGACGAAAGTTGGCGAGCTCATTCAGCAAGAAGGTAATCCTGAGTTGAAGTTGCGCGTCTATATTCAGGGCGGGGGGTGCTCCGGTTTCCAGTACGGCTTCACTTTTGATGAAGAAATCCAAGAGGGCGACACCGAGGTCGACAGGCTAGGAGTTACGCTCTTGGTGGACCCGATGAGTGTTCAATATCTGACCGGTGCCGAGATCGATTACCGCGAGGATTTATCGGGGGCTCAGTTCATCATTCGGAACCCAAACGCAACGACAACCTGCGGCTGTGGGTCGTCATTCTCGGTTTGACGCACCGACAATTCCCCTTGATTTAGATGGCTGCGACTAACCAAGCGCTCGACAGCGAGCGCTCGCAGGTCATGGCTGCCGTGGACCTTGGCTCCAATAGCTTTCATATGGTCGTGGCCCATTTGCATCATGGTCAACTGGCGATCATCGATCGGCTCAAAGAGATGGTCAGGCTCGCGGCAGGGCTAGGCGCAGACGGCACGCTCAGCGATGAGTCTCAGGATCGCGCTCTAGAGTGTCTGGGCCGATTCGGCGAGCGCATCCGTGATATGCATGCGGATCGCGTGCGGGTTGTCGGCACCAATACACTGAGGAAAGCTGGTGCGCCAGAGAAGTTTCTGGCACGGGCGGAAGAGGCCCTGGGTCATCCTGTGGACGTCATCTCCGGTATCGAGGAAGCGCGCCTGATCTATTCCGGCGTTGCACATCACAGTCAAGGCGGCAGTGGTCGGCGCTTTGTTGTAGATATTGGTGGTGGTAGCACCGAGTTGATCATCGGTGCCGGCCTGGATTCACAGTATCTGGAGAGCCTGGCGCTCGGCTGCGTGCGCATGACGCAGGTTTTCTTTGCTGACGGGAAATTCGATGCAGAGAATTTCAGCAAGGCTCGTCTGGCTATACGCTTGGGTCTCAGTCCGATTGCTGCTGCTTATCGACGTGTGGGTTGGGAGACTGCAATAGGCGCTTCGGGCACGATTCGCGCCGCCCAGAGAATTGCAAATGAACTCGGCTTGGCCGACGGTACTTTAACGCCAGCGGCGATTGAGGCAATTATCGAAAAAATGATTGCCGCGAAGAGGCTCGACAAGCTGACCCTGCCGGGTTTGAGTGAGCGGCGCGCGCCAGTATTCGCAGGCGGCATTGCCATCCTCGCCGGGGTAATGAACAGCTTGGAGATCGACGAGTTGACCGTCAGCGACGGTGCGCTGCGGGAGGGGCTCATCTACGAAATGCTGGGGACATCGGAGCATGAGGACGCCCGGGAAAGAACGGTCGAAGCCGTAGCGGGCAGGTTTCATGCCGACCCAAGCCAAGCTGAGCGTGTCGAGTCCACGGTGCTACGATTGTTTGATGCAGTCGAAGCATCATGGTCGTTGACGGACGCGCGTTATCGGCGCTTGCTGAGCTGGGCTGCGCGGTTGCACGAAATTGGCTTGGACATTTCACATTCCCACCATCATCAGCATGGCGGCTACTTGCTGGAAAATGCCGATCTACCGGGCTTCGTCTTGATGGAGCAGCAAATGTTGGCGGCTTTGGTTCGCTACCAACGCCGCAAGTTGGACGGATTTAGTTTGGAGCATCTGCAAACCCATCGTCGGGAGCCGGTGTTTCGGCTGATCGTGCTGCTGCGTCTAGCCGTGTTGTTGAATCGCACGCGCAGTCCGGTCGAGATTCCTGATATTGAATTGCAGCCAAAGCCCAAGGGCTTGGTACTCAGATTCCCAAGCCAGTGGTTCGCCGACAATCCATTAACCGAGGCCAGTATTGTTGAAGAGCAAGCTTGGCTGGAAACCGTCGGATTCAAGCTGCAGATCGACAATCACAGCAACGATTTCGCGCCTTAGGCCCTTTCTGCGAGCTGGTTGAGTATCGTGGTTTGAGCAGAAATCGCTTGCTCGTGTTCGGCCGGCAGAACTTGTCTGTATTCGCCATCAGGAAGCAGTTCCCACGCTTGTGTGTTGTCGGCTAAGTACGTATCGAGATCGCCGATAAGGCGTTGTTTCAGTTTTTCGTTGAGAATAGGAAACATTACTTCGATGCGGCGAAACAGGTTTCTGTCCATCCAATCTGCGCTCGAGCAATAGAGTTCTTGCTGACTATTGTTGTGAAAATAGTAGCAGCGAGTGTGTTCAAGAAATCGGCCAACAATAGAGCGTACTCGGATATTTTCGGAAAGGCCGGGCACCCCTGGCTTTAAGCAGCATATGCCACGCACAATCAGATCGACCAGCACGCCCGCTTGCGATGCATCGTAGAGCGCTTGAATCACCTCTGGTTCAACCAACGCATTGATCTTGGCAATAATGTGCCCATTGCCGCCGGCTTTCGCGATGTCCGATTCGCGTTCTATCAGCGCGATCAAGCGGTGATGCAGATTGAATGGCGATTGCGCCAGTAGTTTGAGAGGGGGCGTTTTCATCAAGCTGGTGAGCTGCATGAAGACGTGATGAACATCCTCGCCCAGTTCCGTATTGGCGGTAAATAGGCCGTAGTCGGTGTATGCGCGGGCAGTGCCGGGGTGGTAGTTGCCAGTGCCAAGGTGCACATAGCGGCGCAACTTGCCGCGTTCACGACGCACGACCAGTATCATTTTGCAGTGGGTTTTATAGCCGACAACGCCATAGACCACGTGCGCGCCTGCTTGCTGCAGTTTGCTGGCCAATTCGATATTCGCCGCTTCGTCGAATCGCGCGCGCAACTCGATGAGTACGGTGACCTCTTTGCCGGCTTTTGCCGCGTAGACGAGGCTTTCGACGATGGGTGAGTTGGCTGTCGTACGATAAAGGGTTTGTTTGATCGCCAGTACGTCGGGATCATTGGCCGCACGATAGACAAAGTCTATGACCGGCGCGAATGATTCAAAGGGGTGATGCAGCAGGATATCGCCTGCCGAAATCGCCGAAAAAATATTCGCATTGACTAATTGCGGCGGCAACCCAGGAGTAAAGTCGGCGTACTTCAGGTCTGGGCTATCGACCAAGTCATAGACTGCTAAAAGTCGATTGAGGTTAACCGGACCTTGCACCTGGTAAAGATCGCGCTGCTCCAGCTGAAAGTGTCTGAGTAAATATTGAGCGAGTTCGTCCGGACAGTCGTGAGCGGTTTCAAGCCGCACGGCAGCGCCATATCGGCTTTCGATAAGTTCGCCGACCAGCGCTCGCATTAGATCGTCAACGTCTTCATCCTCGATGTACAGATCGCTGTTGCGCGTGACTCTGAACTGATAGCAGCCATTGATCTCAATACCCAGAAAAAGATGATTGACGAATGCGTGGATGATCGAGGACAAAAAGACAAAGTCTGTGCTCGATTCGTCGTTGCCGCTCAATTCGCTGGGCAGCGGGATCAGTCGAGGTAAGGACCGTGGCGCCTGCACAATGGCACGCGTGCAGTGACCGCCGAAGGCATCGTGGCCGGTCAAGCTGACGATAAAATTCAAGCTCTTGTTGAGGATTCGCGGGATCGGTCGTGTCGGGTCGAGCGTCGTCGGGCTGAGCACCGGAACAACCTCTTGCGTAAAGTACGTCTCAAGCCATTCGCGCTGCGCAGTGTTCCAATCTTCGCGGCGAATGAACCGAATGCCTTCGTCTTCAAGCGCCGGGATGATCTCGTTATTGAGCAAGTTGTATTGCTGTGAGACCAGTCCTCCGGTGATTTCTCTAATTTGGCTCAAAACGTTTGCGGGATTGAGCCCGTCCGGTCCAGCTGGGGCACTGCTTACTTCGATTCGCTGTTTCAGGCCGGAGACGCGAATCTCAAAAAACTCATCGAGATTCGTTGAGGAAATACATAAGAACTTCAGCCGTTCGAGCAACGGCGTATCAGCATCTGTCGCTTGATGCAGTACGCGTCGATTAAAGGCAAGGAGGGACAGCTCGCGATTGAGGAAGCGTTCCGAGCTTGGTTCACCGCGGGTTTCTGTGGTTGGGGGCACTGCTGTTGGCTATTGTTTATTGACCCCCTGAGTATATGCCGCCAAGCATTGCAGGGCGGCGTGCGCCGGTCACAGACGGCACATTCCCTGCTCGGCCAGCGATTCGTTCGCGGGCCAGCCAGGCAAACGCGAGCCCTTCGATCCAGTCAGCGGCGATTCCATACTGATCCGATGTTTCCAGAATGTTGCCGAGCCTGCGACCGAGTCGGCGCATCAAGTCGTCGTTATGCGCGCCGCCCCCGCAAACAATAACTCGATTGCAGCTCGGCGCGCTCGTTGCAATAGCCTGTGCGATTGTAGCGGCCGTGAGTTCACAAAGCGTGGCTTGCACGTCAGCACTGTCGATTCCGCTTTGGGCGCCGGCTAACTTGGCATCCAACCATGCCGAGTTGAAGTACTCACGACCGGTCGATTTTGGCGCTGCAAGTGCGAAGTAGGGGTCGCCCAGCATGGCCGACAGCAGTGATTCGTCTACGCGTCCGCTTGCTGCCCAATTTCCCGATTCGTCAATAGGCAGATTTCTGCACCGCTGAACCCAGGCGTCCATGAGCGTATTGCCAGGACCGGTGTCGAAGCCCAGGGCAGGCGCATCGGCCAGCAGTGTGGTGATGTTGGCAATGCCGCCAATGTTGAGCACAACACGGCGTTCGCTCGGTTTCCGTAGCAGCTCATCGTGAAAAGCGCAGACCAGCGGAGCGCCTTGTCCTCCATAAGCCATATCCATTCGGCGAAAATCGGCAATGGTTGTAATGCCCGTTTGTGCTGCCACGATATTTGGATCGCCGATTTGTATCGTGAACGGGTATTCACCGAGCGGTTCGTGGTAAACCGTCTGGCCGTGATGGCCAATCGCAGTCACGCTAGCAGGATCGATCGACGCTTGCTCGAGCAGCGACAAGGCAGCATCTGCGAAGGCCCGCCCGATGGCAACATCGGCGGATCCAAGCTGTTTCCAGCGAATTTGCTCCGCCTCTATCAGTGCTTGGACTCGTTGGCGCAATTCATCCGCATAGGGAAATGTCTCTGCCGCGAGCAGCTGACATTCACCGCCGGCGAAATCTGCGAGCACAACGTCGATGCCGTCGACGCTCGTTCCGGAAATCATGCCAAGGAAGCGATCAGTCATAGAGCAGTTTTGCTGAAGCCGGAGTTACGGCTGCTTTGGCCGTGACGATATCCAGCTAGTTGTTGGCGACGCGGGCAACCCATGCGCTTTGGAAGGCATCGAGTTGGCGCCACAGCACAGCCGCCGTATTGTCGAATTCGTTTCTAAACTGCGCCGGCACTGGCTCGGCAGCCGGTAATTCGACCGTGCGCGGGTTGCGATGCACGCCATTGACACGGTATTCGTAGTGCAAGTGCGGGCCCGTCGCCAGCCCCGTTTGCCCAACGTAGCCAATGACATCGCCTTGCTTGACGCGATCGCCACGTTTCGGTTTGGCAAACCGGGACATGTGCGCATACAAAGTCGTAATGTTGTCACCGTGCTGGATGATGACTGCGTTGCCATAGCCCCCGTTGGGGCCGCGATGGCTGATTTTTCCGGCACCGGCAGCAATGATGGGTGTGCCCGTAGGTGCCGCGTAATCAACGCCGCGATGCGCGCGAATGGTGTTCAGTATTGGGTGGCGGCGATTCGGATTGAAGCTGCCGCTAATTCGGGTGAACTCTACCGGTGCGCGAACGAAGGCTTTGCGCACACTGCGACCGTCGGGCGTGTAGTGGTCTGAGCCGCCATTTGGATCCGTATAGCGTGCAACTCGATGGATAGTGCCGCGATTGACGAATTCTGCTGCGAGAATGGAGCGCGTTCCGAGCATTTCGCCTTCGCGCCAGCGTTCTTCGTAGAGCAAGGTGAAGCGATCATCCACGCGAACATCTTGAATAAAGTCGATGTCCCACTGAAAAATGCCAGCCATACCCATGATGACGGCGTCCGGGATCTCAGCGGCCATGCCAGCTTCAAACAAGGATGACTTGATTACCCCGTGCCGACCCACAATCCGAATTTCAATTTCTCTTTCGATTTCACGGGCTTCGTAGCCTGTATCGTTTCGAGTGATTGCGAGAATCGCATCGTCGCGAATTTCCCGCTGCAGCGAGAGCACCTGGTCGCCGCGTCGTGTGACTTGCAGCTGGTCGCCCGGCATCAGCTTGCGAAGATGCTCGGCTGCGTCTTCCAGTTCCAGCATGCTCGCCAGATCTGCGATGCGCAGCCCATTGCGGCGAAACAGAGCGTCCAGAGAGTCGCCGCGATTGACGACAAGTTCCAGTAGATCGAAATCGACAGGTTCCGGTGCGGATTCAGGCTCGATGATTGCCGAGGCAGAAATTGGCTCATCAGCCGTAATTGCAGTCGGCGGAACCGTTGGAACCGGCGCTGAGCGTGCGGCTCCGCCACTAAACGACGGCAGCATTGTCGCCAGTTGGGGGGCTTGGATTGCTTGTAGCGCAACGTCGGTAGATGCTGCGTCAGCGGGTACCAGTGCCTCGTTCGTTTCACCGACCAACAACAAAACGACGCCGACGATGGGGATGCCTGCGCCGACGGCGAACATTGACCACTTCCGCCAATTCGGGATCGGCGCCTCGGTGGGCAGTTCTTTGTAGTCGTGACGTATGCCGCGGGGGTAGCTGTTCACTGGATACCCGGTCGTTGTTTGACCGCTAATTTACTTGGTCGCTCATCTAGCGTCAAAGGTTAAATTCTATGCGCAAGTCCTTGAAAGGAACTGGTCGGTGCAAATGCAATT
>JAHEEO010000139.1 GCA_024640665.1 Rhodospirillales bacterium
TAAATGTTAACTGCCTAACGTCAGTCATAATAATCCGGTGACTTCTTCAGCCTGCGATGGGCAAGGAGATCATGACCGATCCATAGCGCCGCATTGTTGAGTTCGAGAAATTCCTCGACGGCTTGGCGTGAAGCCACAGTCTGCGTTTTATCAAATTCGGAAATTGGCAGCCGATTCAGGCTGCGCTCTTCGGGATAGTGATAGAGATCGCCGGACAGAACCACACCGCCGGTTCGCTCCAGATCTAGGTACAGAACCTGATGGCCCGGCGAATGGCCCCGCGCAGCCTTGAGCACAACGCTGCCGTCACCGAACACGTCGTAGTCATCGCTGTCGATGAGCACCGTGGGGCCGTCGATAAGCTCAGAGTAAGTAGCCGGTCTCGCGCTGCCGCCGGGCGTTCCAAACATCTCGGCTCGCTCATCCGGCCGGACCAACCACGTAGCATGCGCAAACACATTGGCATTGGCCGAGTGATCCCAGTGGTAGTGCGACAGCGCCAGATGTGTAATGTCGGCTGGCGTATAGCCTGCCGCAGCCAACTGCTCCCGCAGCGGCGCTGCAAGCGTGATAAACCGCTCCTGTTTGTCCGAACGCACAATCGTTTGCTGTGTTCCAGTACCGCCGGGTTGGCGTTCGTCATCGGCGACACCAAACGTGTCGTATAACAGGATGCCTCGCGGATGTACGACCAGGTACGCCGCGATCGACAACATGCTCGTTTGCACTTCGTCTTCTGCGAGCTGATAACTGGCCGGATTCGAGACCAGGTCACCGCCATCGAGCACGTACAGTCGAAGCGAATTGACCGCAGCCGCTGCTGACTCATCAGCCGGGCTATTGCCGGACGGTGTGCACGCAAATGTTCCGGCGATGGCTGCGAATAACAAGGAACGCGAGACTAACTTTTTCATGCCGGGGATTTTACAGACTAATTCGGTCATTCGGTCATATATTAGTTACATAGCCAATTCAGACGAACTTGGCCTAGATCAGCAACCGTTGGTTTTGGCGCTGTTTTCTGAGCGCGTAGTCGGCGCTGGAAACACGCGACGTCACTTGCGCCAGCCCTACTCGCGATCGAGTTCCCGCATCTCTATTTCGCGGACCAGCTCGCTCACTTGCAAACGCGGCCGTCGTTCCTGGTCGATATCATAAAGCGCTTGGACGTAAGACAGATCCCAATCCGTAAGGCCGGAATAAGCCGCCGGATTGCTGAAAAGATTCAGTATGCTGTCAAATTCCGCCAGATCCGCATTCGGATTGATCTGGGCCAGCGAGATCACCGCAAGATAATCGCCAATCTGCTGCCAGGTGGTGCCATTGAGCTTCGCCCCATCCACGATGACAATTGCGGTATACATGTCATCGCGAGTGCCGTTATGAATGCGCGAGGGACCGGCCACACTGATCACCGGATAGTTTTGCGTGCCGTCCTGCGGCAGAACGATGGCGCGCTGGCCGGTTCGAGCGTCGACGGGCATGCTCACATGCCACCAGCGCACTGGCTTTTCGGACTGTGCAAATTCCGCCAGTGCTTCGCGCGTGAGTGACATGCAGCACATGCCACCTCCAGGCCGGAACACCGTAGGATTGTTCTCGACCATGTAGCTAGCCACGACCTTGGCATCGACGGTGAAAAGGATAATGACATCGGCACGGCAACCCGGCTCACCGGGATCCAGCCCCACTTCAGCAGCCAAGATTGAAATGCGGTCGACGATATACTGCGCTGCGGTCTTCTCCAGATTGTAGACGCCAACACACACGCTGCGATGCCAACGGGCGTGGCCCTGCCCGCGAGGCGGCGCCGTGACCTCCACGACAAATTCCCGGATGTATCTGCGCAGGTTGAATTCGACTTCGCTTAGACGCCGGCCGCGCGCCACCACCTCATCCATCGTTTGTGGAGATTCGGCCTGAGGCTGGGAGGCGGCTGCCGCTTCTGGCGCACCGCCGCGAATAGACGCCTGTGCTGACGCCTGCGCGCTCAACAATAATGCAGCTGCCGCCGATACTAGACTGATCGTTACGCGTAAGGCCCAAGGCGAGCGCATATAAAACCCCTGTGCCCTAATGACTACTCAGTAGCGTAACCGATTATTAGCAGCTTGAAAAGATGCGTTTTTATGTCTAATTTCGACCAGTAAAAGACATTGCACTCATGTCGACATTTCGCTATTTGAAAGCCCGCTTAAGCTCGGGCAGAACATCAAAAAGATCGGCAACCAATCCGATATCTGCGATCTCGAAAATCGGCGCGTCTGCATCCATATTAATGGCAACGATGGTCTTTGAATCTTTTATTCCGGCAACATGCTGAATTGCGCCAGAAATTCCAATAGCGATATACAATTGCGGCGCAATGGTCTTCCCGGTCTGCCCCACCTGCAACTCGTTGGGCACAAAGCCGCTGTCAACAGCTGCCCGTGATGCACCTACGGCAGCACCCAGCAAATTTGCCAGCTCATAAATCTGCTTAAAATTCTCCGCGCTTGCAAATGCACGCCCGCCGGCAACTACGTATTTTGCAGACTGCAAGTCCGGACGGTCGGCTGACTTGCCGCTAATCGAGACGAAACGAGTATGCGAAGTTGACGATACTTTAGGAACGTACTCTCTAACCAGCACAGATTTTTCAGCACTATTTGCCGCTACAAATGACGCAACGCGTACCGTGCCGAAAATAACTGCCGCATTCACCTCAACTGTCTCCAGCGCGTTTCCCGCATGAATAAATCGCCGAAAAACAGTTGCGCTTGCTACTTCGAAAATATCACTCAGTTGCACCGCGCCAATAAGCGCTGCCGCTCTCGGCAGCAGATCTTTGCCAAACGTAGTGGCTGGAGCAAACACATGGGTGTATTCGACGGCTAGCTCAGCAAGTTGTGGCGCAATTACGGCAGCAAGCGGATGAGCGTGAGCGACATCATTGACGACAATAACTTCGTAAATACCTTCGAGCTTGGCTGCTTGAGCTGCGAGCAGATTACCTTGATCGGCAAATACAACAATTGAAATCTGCGCGTCTGGAATTGCTCTCCCGCACTGTAAAGTTTTTGCCGTTGCACTCGCGAGCTGGTCGCCATCGTGCTGAGCGACTATGAGAACGCGATTCATCGCAGCAACGCTCTATCTTTGAGCACATTGATCAATTCTTGGACATTATCCACCCGGATGCCTGGTGGCCTTGCTGGCGGCGCATCGACGCGCAGTACTTTGATACGGCTCTCATACTCGATACCAAGCTCGTTCAAAGTAAGCGCGGTTAAAGGCTTTTTCTTGGCTTTCAGAATGGCTGGCAGCTTGATAAATCGAGGCTCATTGAGACGCAGATCTGTGGTTATCACTGCCGGTAAATCCACGTCCAATATCTCCAACCCTTCATCGACTTCACGAGTTACGCGGGCCGTGGCTTCTGACAATACAATCTCTGATGCATAGGTTGCCTGAGGGCGGCCCCACAATGCCGCAAGCATTTGGCCTGTTTGTCCGTGGTCACGATCGACTGCTTGTTTACCCAGCATAACGATCGCTGGCTGTTCCCTTTCAACAAGCTTCAGCAATATCCGCGCCACCAACAATGGCTCAAGCGTTGCGTCTGATTCGACATGAATGGCGCTATCTGCACCCATCGCGAGGGCAGCGCGTAACTGCTGCTGACAAGCACTGGGGCCGATCGTTGCAACGACCACTTCGTCCGCTGAGCCACGCTCCTTGATTCTCAGTGCTTCTTCGATGGCAATTTCATCAAACGGGTTCATTGCACGGCTGACGCCTTCAGTCACAACCCCACGACCGTCTGCATGCACCCGCACCGGCGCGGAGTAATCCAATACTCGCGTCACTGCTACAAGGATTTTCATTGTCATTACGACTGCAGCCCGCCTTTACGATTTGAATTTAGCTGAATACGGCTCACAAGCACGTGATATCCCATAAGGCCGCCAGCGATTTTACATGTTGGAGTATCTTGGCCCACCCGTTTCCGGCGGTGTCCAAACGATATTCTGCGTAGGGTCTTTAATATCACACGTTTTGCAGTGCACGCAGTTCTGGGCGTTAATCTGCAGGCGTTGGCCACCATTTTGCGCTGCGACAATTTCATATACGCCCGCTGGGCAATACCGTAGCTCTGGCGCACCGTATTTGTGCAAATTGTGTGCGATGGGCGCTTCAGGATCTGTTAGCACCAAGTGACACGGTTGATCATGATTGTGCTGCGTTCCGGAACAATAGACAGACGACAGCCGATCGAAACTCAACACGCCATCTGGTTTTGCATAACTAATGGGCGCAGAGTCCTGCGCAGTTGAGAGCGTCTCATAGTCTGGTACCGAGTCATGCAGCGTCAGTGGCATCCGTCCGCTAAATATCGCCTGATCTACGAACGCGAAGGCGCTGCCGGCAACAGTGCCGAATCGATGCAGTGCTGGACCCACGTTTCTCGATGCTGCCAGCTCGGTCCCGACCCAGCTTTTCATGACATTGTCTGAAAACTGCTCTAATTCCTCGCCAGTAGCAGTGTCAGTTTCAAGCGCAGAAAAGACTGTCTCAGCGGCAATCATGCCGCTCTTCATGGCTGTATGTGTGCCCTTGATTTTGGCGACGTTCAACGTGCCAGCGTTGCATCCGATGATCAAACCACCGGGCATCGACAGTTTTGGCAAAGAACAATAGCCACCTTTCGTGATTGAGCGCGCACCGTAAGCAATTCGGCGCCCACCATGCAATACACGTTCTACGAGGGGATGATGCTTGAGTTGCTGGAACTCGTCGAAAGGTCCAAGCCAAGGATTCTGATAATTCAAGTCAACGATTAGCCCAACGGCAATCAGGTTGTCCGCGAGGTGGTAGAGAAAGAATCCACCAGACGCTTTACTTCGAAGTGGCCAGCCGATCCCATGCACCACTTTGCCAAGACTATGCTGGTCCGCAGGAACCTCCCAAACCTCCTTCAACCCGAGCGCGTAATGTTGCGGATCACTGTGTTCTGCCAGCCCGTAACGATCTATAAGCGAACGCCCCAGACTGCCTCGCGACCCTTCTGCAAAAATAGTTTGCTTAGCGCGCAATTCGACGCCGGGTTCGAATCGCTTGGTCCGCTGCCCGTCCTTCGACACACCTCGATCACTAGTTGCGATACCGGCTACCGCTCCACTGCCGTCATAAATCACCTCAGCAGCGGCGTAGCCTGAGAACACATCAACGTCTAGCTCGGCAGCCCTTTCCGCAAGCCAAACACATAAGCGGCCAAGACTGATCGCATAGTTGCCGTGATTCCGCATAACGGGAGGCACCAGGAGACGTGGCACTTTGATAGAACGAGTGGCGCTGGCCAAAAAATGAAACTCATCGTGCTCCACACGTGTTTGAATGGGTGCGTGTTGACTGGCCCAATCCGGCAGCAGCTCATCAATCGCTCGGGTATCGATAATTGCACCAGAAAGAATATGTCCGCCTATCTCATTGCCTTTATCAACGAGACCCACGCTGACGTCACGGTTGGCAGCTTTAGCAAGTTGAGCGAATTTAATTGCAGCAGAAAGCCCGGCAGGTCCACCACCGACAATAACAACTTCGTAATCCAGCGCTTCGCGCTCTACGGTCTGTGTCAAATTGCTCTGTGTCACCGAGGCTGCCGAGTGCCCATATTCTTCCATTAGAACCTAAACCTGCAAACTACAATACGCGGAAGATCGCAGCCATCCTGCCATCTGTGATCGATACCTTCCCCCCGGCTGCCAGTCAGTGTAGATTTCATCGAACGAAAACAACACTTGAGGGGCGCACCATGAGCGCAGTGCCGCAGACACCAGCCGAGCTACCAGTCAAATCACCCGAATGCTTTTTCATTAACGGCAAGTGGGAAAAACCCTCCTCCAACGGCAAACTAGATGTGATATCGCCGGTTACCGAGCAGGTCGTCATGCAATTTGCTGAAGCCTCGCCGGCTGACGTTGATAAAGCCGTTGCAGCCGCCCGCGCAGCCTTCGACACGGGACCGTGGCCGCGGATGTCCGCACAAGAGCGAGGCCAAGCGTTACTGAAAGTGGCGGAACTGCTCAAGGCGCGCTTACCGGACCTCGCCAGCACATGGACGACGCAAGTGGGTGCGCCAATCAGCCTCACGACTTATCTCTCCGGACAGCCACCCGAGCTCTTTGAGTACTATGGCACCCTGATCCAGTCGTATCCGCTCATCGACGAGCGACGTACGGATCACGGCGAGCTCGTGCGCGTGGTGAAAGAACCCGTCGGCGTCTGCGCCGCAATCACGCCGTGGAACGCGCCACTCGTACTGCTGTGCTACAAAGTCTCAGCCGCACTCGCAGCCGGCTGTACGATCGTCGCGAAGCCGGCACCTGAAACACCGGCCGACGCATACATCTTGGCCGAGTGCATTGAGGCCGCAGGCCTACCACCCGGCGTGTTCAACGTGATCCCAGCGGGGCGCGAAACCGGCGACTATCTAATCCGCCATCCCGGCGTCGACAAGATCAGCTTCACGGGCAGCACGGCAGCCGGCAAGCATATTGCGGCCGCCGCGGCCGAACGTCTCGCGCGCACAAGTTTCGAGCTCGGCGGCAAGTCGGCGGCTATCATTCTCGAAGACGCCGATGTTTCGAAAGTACTACCGAGCCTCGTACCGTTCTCGATGCCGATCACAGGCCAGGTATGCTTCTCGCTCACACGCGTGCTCGTTCCACAGTCACGTAAGCAGGAACTGACTGACGCCTACGTCGGCGCAATTAGCGGCATGAAAGTGGGCGACCCGATGGACCCAGCCACCCAGATGGGCCCGCTCGCAATGCAGAGGCAGCTCACGCGCGTGCAAGGCTACATCGCTAAAGGCAAGGATGAAGGCGCCAAGCTTGCGCTCGGCGGCGGTCGGCCCAAAGGCTTCGACCGCGGTTGGTTTGTGGAGCCCACCGTATTCATGGACGTGCAGCAATCGATGACGATCGCGCGCGAGGAGATTTTTGGGCCCGTTGTCTCGTTCATCAGCTACAAAGACGAAGACGACGCCGTGCAGAAGGCCAACGATACCATCTACGGCTTACATGGCGCCGTGTACACCCAGGATCCCGAGCACGGCTATCAGATCGCGCGCCGCGTGCGCTCCGGCAGCGTGACAGTAAACGGACTCATCGTCGACCCGAAGATGCCGTTCGGCGGCTTCAAGCAATCGGGAACCGGTCGCGAAGGCGGCATTGAAGGACTTGAACCGTACTTCGAGCTGAAGACGATTTACTTTGCATAAGGTTTAGAAGCAACGCGGAACCTGCCACCGTGCGTATCTTCTGTTCTCGGACTAAGCAATCGGCGGCTTTTCGCGATGCCAGCGCGTCGCCTGTTCGAATGCATGTGCAAGTGCGAGCACGGCCGGCTCACCGAGCCGCGGCCCACTGATCTGCAAGCCGATCGGCAGGCCGAAGCGGGTAAAGCCGCAAGGCACGCTGATGGTCGGAATACCATAGATATTGAAAGGCGCCGTATTGCGGGCCGACGACTCAGCGCCTGTCGCCGTGTCCGGCACCTCCGCATTGGCGATGGTTGTCGGCACGACAGCTGTCGTCGGCGTCACGAGCAAATCGACTTGTTCAAACACATTCTGTATCGAATGGCGCGCGAGGGCGAGTTCGCGGATGGCTTCAATATATTCCGCTGATGTAAACTCGCCCGCCGCTTCGATTCGCGCGCGTGTGGCCGGCGCATAAAGCGTTTCGTTGCGCGGATCGTCGATGTACTGTCGATGATATTCGTAAGCCTCAGCGAGCACTACGTCGAAGCCAGGCGCTGAGGGCAGAGTCACCTCACGGGAGCCGCCGCTGATATCGGCCAAGACTTCGAGCGCCGCACTCGTGGCCCGCTCGATCTCCGGATCAAGGGCTTGGTAATACGGCTCACGTGGCAAGCCGATCCGCAGCTCGGATGTGCGCGCATTGAGAGCTGCTGTGTAGCTCGGAATTGCTGTCTCGATGCTGACTGAGTCTTCCGGGTCGTAACCCGCAATTGCCTGCAGGACGAGTGCCGCGTCGCCGACGCTGCGCGCGAGCGGCCCGACGTGATCGAGTGTCGTCGATACGGGAATGATATTCGCGATGCTGGCGAGGCCGTGAGTGGCCTTCAAACCCACCACGCCGCAAAAGGCCGCTGGTTGACGTATCGACGCAAGCGTGTCGGTGCCAAGCGCCACCGCGCA
>JAHEEO010000140.1 GCA_024640665.1 Rhodospirillales bacterium
AAGCGCAACCGTGTCACGTGATCTGTCCATGCCGAATTTGTCGAACAATCTATCCTGCTGCCCGGGGTCGACACGCATCGACGGTTGAGGAATGGGGCCTATTGCTGCGCCTCGCGGCAAGCCGAGTGCAATGAACCTTTTTACGGTTTGGTTCAAGTATGTTGGGTCGAACGGCCGCATGTCGGTGAGCAAGCCATAGCGGTATTCGCCCCGAAAACCAATGCGCTCGGGTATGCGCGCAAAAAATGGAACCAACGCAGCCTTTAACGAGCGAGGCAGAATGATCGCGCGACTATAGGCTTGCGATTGCAGCTGCTTGCCAAGTTTTCTCCGGGCAAGAAGGCCGAACTCTCCGTGACCCATGCCGACATTGATACCGCGTCTAATTTCGGGCATGCGCTCGAGCAGCGGCAAACACCACGAAGGAGCCAGAACATCGATCGTAAGCGCGGGCTGCTCGCTGCGGAGTTGCTTGAACAACGACTGCGCCATCACCATGTCGCCGATCCACGCTGGACCAACGATTAAAACTCCGCCACGCGAGCTCACGGCTGCTTGCCGAGGCAATCCAAGTAGTCTCGAATTCCATGGCGCACATCAACGAATGACTCGCTGTATCCGGTACCGCGCAGAGCCGAGATATCGGCCTCTGTAAAACTCTGATAGCGCTCTTTGAGGCCATCCGGAAACGGCACGTATTGGATCTCTCCGCTGCCGTGCCAATGAATTACGGCCGCTGCAACATCGTTGAAAGTCGAGCTGGCGCCAGTACCTGCATTGAAAACACCCGAGCACTCTGGGTGACCCAAAAACCAAGTGTTGAGTTTGGCGATATCCTTCACATACACGAAATCGCGCCGCTGCTCGCCAGGCCCGTAGCCATGGCTGCCCTCAAACAAGCGCAGCTGCCCGCATTCCAGCAACTGCTCGTGGAAATGCAGTGCGACACTGGCCATATTGCCTTTAAAAGATTCACCTGGTCCATAGACGTTGAAATAGCGCAAGCCGACGATCTGGCTGTTCGCGGCAGGGAGCCTGCGGCGCACAACTTGATCAAACAAAAGCTTCGAGTATCCATAGACGTTCAATGGTCGTTCGAGTGCGGGATTGTCCTCCGCGAACTCCACGCTCGCGCCATACACAGCCGCCGAAGACGCATAAATCAGCGGCGTTCCGCCTGCCAGACAATACTCCAGCAATTCCATGGAGAAGCGGTAGTTAACGTCCATCATATGACGGCCGTCCCACTCGGTCGTCACTGCGCAAGCGCCTTGGTGAAAAATCGCCTCCGGTCGAGACAATGACCCGGCCGCTATCGCGGTGCGGAATTCGTCTTTGTCGAGATAATCGGCGATTGTCAGGCCCTGGATATTGGCAAATTTTCGCCCATCGGTAAGATCGTCGACCACGACAATATCTTCGCGGCCACTGTCATTGAGTTGCGCGACGATATTACTGCCAATAAAACCGGCGCCGCCGGTAACAACGATCAACTTCGGTTACCCGGGCCGGTCATTCTTTCACAAGCACATAGCTTGCACTGCAGTAGGGACATGTCGCCTCGCCAGTGGCTTCAATAGGCAGAAACACCTTGGGGTGCGAATTCCAAAGATAGCTGTCGGGCATCGGGCAGTGCAGCGGCAAATCATCAGCCGTAACCCGATAAGAACGTTCGGCATTTGCCGCGTGAAGGTTTTCAGTGACCGCACCATGACGTTGACGCACACCGTTTCTCCGCATCTAAATGTGTAGATTATACTCGGCCTGACGTTCAGCACTCAGCCAAATACAACAGCCCAAGTCTGGGTAATGAATTCTCGCTCACTCTCAAATTGATCGGCAGGGACCACTCGGGCGCGATTGTCGAGCGCGGAGTCATGAATGAACCTGCGCAGCCGCAGGTAGCAGTCCTTGAGCTTATCGGCAGTCTGCTGTTCGAGTATGCCGTGGCTCGCCAATGCGTCAAGCTGGCGGATATTATCCGGATGAGTGACGAGTTCTGGCTGTGTATGCGCGTGACTCAGCACCAAATAGTCCACCAGAAACTCGATGTCGGCCAGCCCGCCTGGGTCCTGCTTCACATCAAAAGAACCGGCCTCGCTTTGCGACAGATTGTCGCGCATCCGTTGGCGCATATTGGAGATTTCTTTTCTCAAGTGTTCGCCATCGACCTGTCGCGTTAGCACACTCGTGCGAATACGATTGAACTCGTCGCAGAGCTCAGGCGGTCCCGCCACTGGCCGACTTCGCAGCAGCGCCTGATGCTCCCAAACCCAGGCAGCTTCGAGCTGATACCGCTCGAAACTGCTGATACTCGTTACTAACTGACCGGACTCGCCACTGGGCCGCAAACGAGTGTCGATCTCATAGAGTCGTCCGGCGGACGTCTGAATCGACAGAATATTGATGAGTCGCTGCGTCAGGCGGACAAAAAACACTGGGTTTGGCAGCGGCCGGGAGCCATCCGTGTGTTCTTGAACATCGATGGGATCGTGAACGAATACCAAGTCGAGATCAGACCCGTAGCCCAGCTCCAGCCCGCCTAGCTTGCCATATGCGATTACGGCAAGACCCGGTTCGCGATCGCCATTCACGGATGCGGGGCTACCATGTTTTGCGCGCATTTCCGTCCAAGCCAACTTGAGCGCAAATTCGATGCAGCGTTCGGCCGTGTCCGTTAACCGATCGCTCACTTGCATTATTGGAAGGTGACCAAGCGTGTCGTTGATTGCGGTGCGAAAGTTTGCTGCGGCCTGGAATTGCCGAATCGCATCCAGCGATGTCTCTATATCGTCTGTATCTATCTGTGCCAGTCTTCGCTGGAATAGCTGACGCGACTCTTGGCGCGTCAACGGCGCTTCGAATACCCGCGCATCGAGTAATTCATCGAGGAGAATTGGCCTTTCAGCCACTTGCGAGCACAGACGTTCGCTGCGCTTCGCCAGCGCGATCAGGTTTTCCAGTGCGTCCTGGTTTTCAGAAATCAGAGCTAGATAAGCACTGCGGCGACAAGTGGCCTCGTATATCGGCAATATTCGTCGCAATACAGTGGCACCATCAGCATCGTCACTAAGGCGAGTAAGCGTTTTGGCCAGCACATCGATAAGCCGTTCCTGGCTGTGCTCATCCATGTGTGAGTAAAGCGAACCGTTACGCAGTGCGCTCAGCGCGGCGATCGCGTCGTCGCGACTGGACACTGACTGATCAGACTCCAGCCCGACCAGCTGATCTAGATCTCCGCTTTCCCATATCGACCTGAATGGCGCGACGACATCTGTCTCAGCAGCATCGGCAACGACATCATCGAAAGCAGCGGCAACTTGCTTACGGATCTCCGCCAGATGTGCACTCATAGCGGACCATGACGGCTCATGCATAGCGTAACTTAGTCGCGCTCGCTCTTCTTCGTCCGTCGGCAGCAAATGCGTTTGCCAGTCTTCGAGCGCTTGCAGTCTGTTTTCGGTCTGCCGCAAGTAGAGGTATGCCGCCTCGAGCGCATGCACGGTTGCTTCGCTGAGCATACGTTCGCCTGCCAAACGCGGCAGCGCGCGCAACAAGGATCTCTCACGCAAATCTGGATCGCTGCCGCCACGTACGAGCTGATGCGCTTGCACAATGAACTCGATCTCGCGAATACCGCCAGGGCCGAGCTTGACGTTGTCGACCATGTCACGGCGTTCGACTTCCTGACGAATCAGTCGCTTGATTTGTCGCAATGCGTCAATAACGCCAAAGTCGAGGTAACGCCGGTAAACATACGGAGTCAATACTTCGCCAAACAACGCAGACTCATACTCTGGCTCATTCAACAAACGTGATTTTAAATACGCGTAGCGCTCCCAATCGCGTCCGTTGCTGACCAGGTATGACTCGAGGGCACTGACACCGATTGCAAGCGGCCCACTGGCGCCAAATGGCCGCAGTCGTGTATCGGTTCGGTAGACGATGCCGTCGGCTGTTCGTTCGTCGAGCAGTTTGATGATCTGCTGCGCCAGACGAATGAAATAAGGCTGCACTTCCGCAGCCACAACATCGTCGTCTGGAAAAGTGAATATCAAGTCGATGTCGGATGAAAAATTCAGCTCCCGCCCGCCCAGCTTGCCCATCGCAAGGATGAGCATCGGCGGCGGTTGCATCTCGGCGAAGTACTGCTTGGCAAATCTCGCATCAATTAAGCGTTTTGCAGAGTTCAGCGCACTATTAACCAGCCCATCAGCAAGCGCTGAGAGATTAGCCAGCTCCGTGGCTATATCGTCGATGCCAGCAATGCCACGCCACGCGATTCGCGCCATCTCGATATTGCGCACGCGACGCAACGCCGCCATTACGGCGGATTCTGATGGCTCATCCGTCTCCAGCATCCGTTCAACGGCGGACGTGCTCAACAGGGTGTCATCCGCCAATCTGTCAATAAGCAGCTGGCCGTGTCGTTCCAGCACATCCAGCACGAATTCACTGGACACGAGCACCCGCGTTGCTGAGTTGCTCAGCGACTCTGGCAAAGTGAAGTCATGAGGCGCAAGCCGCTGCCTAACGGTTTCGAATCGCGGCTCAAGCAGCGGCGGCAAGTCGGCTGGTTTCGTGAACTCCATTTCCGACCTATACCTTACGACTTAACGGTTTGAGCGGCAGCTGCGGCCAAATGCACTTTTGGACCATCCGCGCGGGAATGCGACGGCGAACTCGGACGCCAATAGCCCGAGTCATGTGCAGACGGCTTGGTTTTCAGTCGTGTTGCTAATCCAACAATGACTCAAGATCGGACAAAACATCATCTTCAGATTCTTCTTCGCGCAAGGACGGATCTGCGAATGGTAAATCATCTAATGTCGCCCCGGCGTACTTAGCCATCTCTTCATCCGGGTTTGCCATGATCTGATCGTGGCCGCCAAACATACTGCCGCGCCGAAACGTTGGAGTAGTAATGTAGGCTTCAATATCTGCGGTAGTTCCATCGACTACGGTCACTGTCATCATTGCTGTTTCGCCGCCGATGCCGAAATTGAGTGCCCGCACCGCGCCGCTCGGCGCGATAATCTGCATGCGCGTAAATGCAACTGCATCTACGCCGAGCCGAGCCGCCAGTAATTTCACGGTATCCCCCGCGTTATACCGACGCTGCTGGACATGCTTAGACTTTTTGAGCCGCGCCTGCACATTCGTCATCATTTCGGTGAATCTTCGATTCGCGTCGACCACCAGCTCCTGCAACTGCGGATCTTGGCTGATCGCCTCAGCATCAACGATGCTGACGTCGTAGTCTTTAGCCCGAAACTCGGCCGCTACGGCATCCGTCAAATGCGACTCGAGCTGACCGCTTTCTTCAACCTGAGCTTCGCGTCTAATCATGCGTTGTTTGGTTAACTCAACCTGCGAAGGCAGCACAACGATGCTGACGGGGCGAGTCGAACCTGCTTCGAATTCATCGGTTGCATGCACTTCAGCAAGCAAATCAGTCGGCGCCAATATGATCAATAACGAAAATGCAATCGCACTCATGCAGACATGCTTAATCGCGCTCATTGGAATTCTCCTGTTGTTGCAGCAAATCGCGGATCTCCGCGAGCTTTGTAACGATGACGGGACGATCAAAGGCATCCGGTGCCGACCGTAGGTATTCGAGGTAGGCCCGCGCAGCTTCTCGCGGCTGCCCGAGCGATTCAAAAGTCTGGCCCAGTCCACGATGCGCTGCCGCATAAGTCGGGTCGCGGTCCAATATATCTAGATAGGTGATACGCGCTTGTTCCAGGTTGGCCGCGAATGCCTGCTGACCGGCTTCTGTCTCAAGTTGGATTTCAGCGCGCTCCTCGCGAGTCCGCCAGACGCGACGGCGCAAATTGCGTCGCGTGTCGCGCTTAGTGAACTCTTGAGGCGCAAACTCTGCTCGGGGACCAAGCACTCTCCAGGCGTCACCAAGCAACATGCGGATATTCATGTCGTTGGGGTAGCGCTCTAAAAGATCCTGTGCCAGCGCGATCGCAGTGTATGGATAGTCATCCTGGATGTAGTCGCGAAGTGTCGTTGCGCGGAGAGAATAGGCAATGCTGTCGAAGAACTCTGGGTCCCGATCTCGTCGAGGCATGTTGGCCACAATTGCTCGACTTGTTGCGGCTCGGTCTTCAGGGTCGGGATGAGTTGTCCAGATCGTCGCGATACGGGGATCCAGCCCCTCAAAATCTTCAGCCAAAATGTCCAGCAATTCTGGCATTGCGTGAGGGTCGTATCGAGAGTCCGCAAGCATGAGAGGAGCGCGATCATCGGCTTCCTGCTCCAAATGGCGGCTATAACGAAGCTGGCCCATCAGCGACGCGAGACCACCCACAAGAATTTGAATAGTCAGACGTTTGGCGGTTATTCGATGACTGAGAATCGTGTGATGACCCGCGACGTGCGATATTTCGTGCGCGAGCAATGCGGCCAATTGAGATTCATCCACCATTCGAGCCAGCATGCCGGTGTGGACATAAATATGCCCATTCGGTAGCGCGAACGCGTTAGGCGAAGGATCGCGCAAGACAAAAAACTCATAATTATAGTAATCATCGGTAGGCTCGGGTGCGAGTTCATGACCAATGCGACGCACTAACGCGAGAAGCTGTTCATCCTCATAGAGCAAAGAACGCCGCTCAAACATACCCTGGTATTGCGCAGAAGTTTCGATCAAGTCGTTGTGTTCGCGCGCACGCAGTTCAAGCGACTCATAGACACCACTTTGCGCTAGCGCAGCACCGCTTAGCAGCCAAGTGACCGCACAGCAAAGGCTGCGACACAATCGCGCAATTTGTCGATGTGTGTGTCTCATGGCTCGAATATACTCATCATGCATATAAAAACAACGTACCAAGTATTAGTACCGAGCACTAGCAGCGGAGCGTGTCCCGCCGACGCATGATCGCTGGCACAGCGCAAAGCAGACATTTACACAACGACTGCGCCGAAACCGGTCGCTAGCGCACAAAAAAAGGCCCTGCAAAGCAGGGCCTTTTCCAGTTACTGCAAAGCAGTGAACTTACATCATGCCGCCCATACCATGGTCGTGGCCACCGCCCATTGGCATCGCTGGCTCATCTTTAGGTTGCTCCGCAATCATTGCTTCTGTTGTCAGCAACAAGCCTGAGACAGATGAAGCATTTTGCAGCGCCAGACGCGTGACTTTGGTTGGATCGATAATTCCAAACTTAACCATGTCACCATATTCGCCGGTAGCTGCATTGAAGCCAAAGTTGCCTTTGCCTTCTACAACTGCGTTCAAAACAACCGAAGCGTCACCACCTGCGTTTGATACGATCTGGCGCAGAGGCTCTTCAATTGCACGTCGCAAAATATTAATGCCAACATCCTGATCGTCGTTGTCGCCTTTGAGTTTCGCGATAGACTCACGTACCCGAACAAGTGCAACGCCACCACCGGGCACCACGCCTTCTTCGACGGCTGCTCGAGTAGCATGCAACGCGTCTTCGACACGGGCCTTCTTCTCTTTCATTTCGATTTCAGTTGCAGCACCTACTTTGATGACAGCAACACCGCCAGCGAGCTTCGCAACGCGTTCTTGGAGTTTTTCACGATCGTAATCAGAAGTGGAGTCTTCGATTTCTTTACTGATTTGATCAACACGGCCTTTAATTTCTTTGGGCTTACCAGCTCCATCGATGATTGTCGTGTTTTCTTTGCTGACCTGAATCTTCTTGGCTTCGCCAAGATCATCCAGAGAAGCCTTCTCGAGCGACAGACCGACCTCTTCCGAAATGACTTGTCCGCCCGTCAAGATTGCGATGTCCTGCAACATGGCTTTGCGGCGATCGCCGAAACCAGGCGCTTTGACGCCAGCCACTTTGACAATGCCGCGAATGTTGTTGACAACGAGCGTTGCCAGAGCTTCGCCTTCGATATCTTCTGCAATGATCAACAAGGGTCGACCGGATTTTGCCACGGCTTCCAGCAGCGGCAGCAGCTCGCGAATATTCGAGATTTTCTTGTCGAAAATCAGCACGTACGGATGTTCGAGATCCGCCGACTGGCTATTCTGGTTGTTGATGAAATACGGCGACAGATAACCGCGGTCAAACTGCATGCCTTCGACGACTTCGAGTTCGTTTTCGAGGCCGGAGCCTTCTTCAACCGTGATGACGCCTTCTTTACCTACTTTGCCCATCGACTCGGCG
>JAHEEO010000141.1 GCA_024640665.1 Rhodospirillales bacterium
GCCCGTATCAATTGTCGCAGCGGCTGATAGTCTCGGGCAGCGATAAGTTAAGTATTGAGATCCGTGACCGTTTTCGTCCAGATGAAATCTTAAGTTCGCAACCGCTCAATCGACATCTCGACTATGACATTGATTACAGTGCGGGGACGATCTACTTCCGCGAGCCGGTAGCGAATCGAAGTCTTAATTTCGATCCTGTCTATATCGTCGTCGATTACGAATCGCTGGACGCAGCCGAAAGCGCATTGCTGGTTGGCGGCCGTGCAGCAGTTGCAATTGGTCAAGGCGACAGCGAAGCGGGCCTGTCCGTCGTGCATGAAGGCACGACTGGAGCTGAAGGCACGCTGATTGGCGCTGATCTTCGCTATCAGTTGGGTGCGGCAACCGGGATACGTGCTGAGTACGCCGTCTCGGAAGTGGAGCGTCCCGGTCTGGGCGTCCAAGCAGGCGGAGCTTACTTGCTGGAAGTTGAGCACCAGTCAGGCGGCCGACAAATGCAGGCATACGTAAGGGAAACTGGAGCTGAATTTGGTCTTGGCCAGCAGCGCTCCACTGCAGCGGGCACGCGGCGCAGCGGCGTCCAACTGCGTAATGAGTTTTCGTCAGCTTGGATGGTTGAAGCAGATGCGTTTCGTCAAGAGCATCTCGCTGACGGCGCGACGCGGACCGTCCTGGAAAGCCGCGGTCGGTTTCAGGATCAACGCCGTATTGGCACGGCCGGGCTGCGGCGCGTCGACGAAGAATTCGGTGGTGTAGATACTACAAGCACGCAAGCGATCGCTGGCGGCAGTTGGAAATTGTTCAATGAGCTGCTGACGACACGGGCGAACGTCGAATCCGTCGTGGCGGGCTCAGGCAACAGCGTGGATTATCCTACGCGGACCGTGTTTGGCGTTGATCTCGCCGTCAGTCGCAACGTCACTGTGTTTGGCGAGCGCGAACTTGCAGAAAGCGATGCGCTCGATTCGCGAATGACTCGAATTGGTGTCCGCGCGAATCCTACGAATCGAACCCGACTTGATAGCTCGTTTAGTACAGAGTCAACCGAATATGGGCCACGCAACTTCGCCAACTTGGGCATGAATCAGGGCTGGAATTTGGGTGACCACTGGGTTTTGGACGTGGGCTTCGAGCGCTCAAAACTACTCAGTGAGCAGGCTATCCAGAGAATCGATGAGCGCGTGCCGTTGGCATCGGGAAGCCTGTCTGGTGACTTCACAGCAGCATTTTTCGGCGTGGGCTACCGTGGGGAAGACTGGACGCTGAGCAACCGAATGGAAATGCGCGATGGCGCCGGAGAGCGCCATCGCGCAATTGTCAGCGGATTCTACCGGGAGCGTCAGGCGGGGCGTGGATTCAGCGCAGAACTTAATCTTGTTGATCGTGCGAGCTTGACGGGCTTCAATTCCTTTGATGGCCGGCTCCGCCTGGGTTGGGCACGGCGGCCGTCAGATAGCCGCTGGATTATCTATAACCGCAGTGACTGGACAGCATCGCGGTCTCAGTCAGTGGCAAATCGGTCGGTAACCAAGCGATTAGTAAACAACTTTAATGCCCATTTCTTGCCAAACTTCAAGCAGGAATTGTCGCTTCAATACGCAATGAAATATGTGCGCAGCGAATTTGACGGCTATACAGGCACGGGGATACTCAATTTACTCGGCTTCGATTGGCGGCGGCGTCTAAACAAGCGTTTCGATTTCGGCTTGCATGGCAGTTGGTATCATGCAGTCCAGCAGGATGTTATCGAACGCGGCGTCGGTCTGGATGTCGGGATTGCGGCAGCGCAGAATCTAGTCATCAATATCGGCTATAACTTCACTGGTTTCGAAGATGAGGACTTTTCTCGTGCCCGATATACGGCAAGCGGGCCTTATGCCCGATTTAGTTTCAAGATCGATCAGATATCGCTGCAAGAAATCTTGCGTCGCTAGCATGTTTCCACGCGCTCGGAGACAATTGCGATGAACTGATCTCAAATCTAACCCGCTGCGCAGCGATTCCGACTGTATATTCGCCCCATGAATGCTATTGCCGAAGTTTTTGACCCGGATGGCGCCTTGTGCGCTTGTCTGCCAGGCTATCGCTATCGCGAAGCACAGCAGCAAATGGCCGAACTCATATGGGCTGCGTCAGCGAAGCGAAGTCACGTTGCCGTCGAGGCTGGCACTGGAATTGGTAAGACTTTCGCGTATTTGGTTCCGGCGCTGCTCGCCGGCCGCAGGACGATTGTTTCCACTGGCACGAAACCGCTGCAGGATCAGATTTTTTCGAAGGATTTGCCGGCGCTTGCGAATGCGATCGGCCGTCCGGTGAAGCTCGTCGTGTTGAAGGGACGCAATAATTATCTTTGCTGGCACCGATTAGAGCTTGCGCAGGCCGACACCTCGTTGACGGGCGAAAGCCGCGATTTAGTGGCCGCGTTACCGGGCTGGGCGCGTACTCATGCCACCGGCGACATATCAGAGCTACCGGATCTCGACAGTGATTTTTCCGTTCGAGCGCGTGTCACCTCAACAGTAGATAACTGCGTCGGCAATAAGTGCGAGTTTATCGACAAGTGCTTCGTCGCAGCCGCCCGCCGCGAGGCGCAGTCAGCAAGCATTGTGATAGTCAATCATCATCTCTTGTTGGCAGATCTTGCGCTCAAGGAATCCGGATTTGGCGATTTGCTGGGCGACGCAGATACGGTAATCGTCGATGAAGCGCATATGCTTCCGGAAATAGCGCAACAATTCTTCGGTGTGTCAGCTTCGACGCGTGAGGTCGAGTTTCTGCTGCGCGACATCCAGGCCGAGTTGCTGACGATGAATGCCGAAGTGCGACCGCAGGCGGAGAGCGCGGCGCTGACGGGAACCATTATGGAGCTTCGGCGCCTTTGCGGCCGCAGCGAAGGCCGCCGGCGATGGCATGAAGTGCCGCACCAACTGCTTGCGTCGTTTGTGGCGTACTCGAGCGCCTTGAAAGATCTCGCAGCAAGCTTGCAAGGCATCAGTCCAACGCCGGCGGGCCTGACTAGATGTATTGAGCGCTTGAGTGACCATGCTCGGCGCACCGATACGATATTGGAAGGCAACGACGAGGCTGCCCTGCGCTGGCTCGAAGTGAATCAGCGTTCACTCGTGATTCACAGCACGCCACTTGAGTTCGGGGCAGAACTCTACTCCCGCATCGTTGCGCAGGGCGGGAACTGGGTCTTTGCGTCTGCGACGCTGGCAGTTGGCGATAATTTCGATCATTTCCTCGATCGCGTTGGTGTAACCGATGCGATCACCGCGGTCCTACCCAGTCCCTTCGACTATGCAGCTCATGCGCGCCTATATGTGCCCGAGGGATTACCGGACCCGCTGGATAGTGAGCATGTCGCCAGTTTGATGAATCACGTATGGCCGCTC
The DNA here is from genome assembly GCA_024640665.1 of Rhodospirillales bacterium. Taxonomy (GTDB): domain Bacteria; phylum Pseudomonadota; class Gammaproteobacteria; order Steroidobacterales; family Rariloculaceae; genus JAHEEO01. The sequence goes on from JAHEEO010000141.1 coordinate 3,396, forward strand.
GTCGAGGCGATGCAAGGCGGCGTGTTTTTTCTGTTTACTAGTCATCGCGCACTGCAAGCAGCGCATGCATGGATTGAATTGAGGGCTGCCCCCGGGCCGGTTCTAGTGCAGGGGCATGGTTCCCGCACGGAACTACTGCAGGATTTCCGTGAAGCTGGTGATGCGGTTTTGCTCGGCACGAGTAGTTTTTGGCAGGGAATCGACGTGCGTGGTTCTGCGTTGAGAATGGTCGTCATAGATAAGCTGCCTTTCGCGGCACCGAACGATCCTTATGTGGAAGCTCGTGTACAGGCCATCCAAAAGCGCGGCGGCAATCCCTTTATGGAGTTTCAATTACCGCAGGCCGTGTTGTCATTGAAGCAAGGCGTTGGACGACTCATTCGCGACTATGACGATCGCGGCATCATCGTGATTGGCGATCCGCGTCTTCGTACGCGGCGTTACGGGCGTATATTCATGGACAGCCTGCCACCGGCGCGGCAAGTGGATGGCTTCGACGAGGCACTGGAGTTTGCAGCTTCACTGCTGCCGTTTGGTGAGAGCGCACATGGGGGTAACGATGAAGATACTGGCGATTGAAGCGTCGACGGAAGTCGGTTCGGTCGTCGTGCAAACACCTGACGGCCAATTTCGGAGATCAATCGATACAGCGCGCGCTCAGGCGGAAAACTTGCTGCCTATGATTGACGACGCGCTACGCGATGCGGGCATCGTCCCCAAACAGCTCGATGCCATTGCGTTTGGAAGGGGGCCAGGGTCTTTTACCGGAGTGCGGCTCGCCAGCATGATTGCTCAGGGCTTGGCAGCAGCCGTTGATGTTGGAGTCGTGGCGGTTTCCAGTCTCGCAGCGGCTGCGCAGCAGATTTGGGCGCAAGCGGACGTGCAACGCGTAGCGATTTGCATGGATGCGCGCATGGGCGAAGTCTATTTCGCAGAATATTCATTGATTGCCGGCATAGCGACGCCGGTTGAACACGAGCGCTTGTTAGCCCCGGGTGGCGTGAAATTTCCAGTGACGGGCGCGTGGGCAGCGGCCGGCAGCGGTTTGGCCGTTTATGGCGATGAATATGCCACTGCGGTTGCCGGGGCAACTCTGGTTCTTCCGAAACTGCGGCCGGATGCGAGCGGCCTGATCGCCGCAGCGCAGCGCACGTTGATGGCCGGCGAGTTAATGTCTGCGGACGCAATTGCGACGCATTATTTGCGCGGCGAGAGCGCTTGGCAGCGCTCGTCCTAGAGCAAATTTAACCTAACTGTAATAATGTAGATATCTAATGGGCTGGTTCTGCTAATAGGTATGAAGTGCAATGGGCCGGAAGGTGGTACTAGTCGTTGAAGACGAGCGACCGATCCGCGACATGTTGGCATTCAATCTCGGTCGCGCCGGCTACGAAGTCAAAGCTGCTGCGAACGGTCGCGATGCGCGTGCTGCGATTGCAGATTGCTTCCCTGATGTCATTCTGATGGATTGGATGTTACCGGACATCTCCGGACTTGAGCTGACTCGTCAGCTCAAGCGTGATCCTGATACGCGCGAAATACCGGTCATTATGGTGACCGCTCGTGTGGCTGAAGACGATCGGGTAACCGGGCTCGAGGGTGGCGCTGACGATTACGTGTCAAAGCCATTTTCCCCGCGAGAGTTGATCGCCAGAATTCGTGCGGCTCTGCGCCGCGGCGCAGGCAATGAGGAAGATGTAGCCACGGCCGGTTTGCTCAAACTGGATTCTGGCAGTCATCGTGTTAGCGTTGGTGATTCGGAAATTTCGCTGGGGCCTACGGAATACCGTTTGTTGGAGTTTTTTATGAACCATCCGGAGCGCGTCTATAGTCGCGGCCAGCTGCTCGACCGGGTTTGGGGTGGCAACGTCTATGTTGAAGAGCGCACCGTTGATGTGCATATCCGCCGCTTACGCAAAGCGCTTACGCCCTTCGGATATCAGACATTTATTAGGACAGTAAGAGGCGCGGGTTATCGATTCTCGCCGGAGCTGAGCTGAAGTTGCCGAAACGTTGGTCTAAGCAACTCGCCTCGTTGGCGCTTCTAATGGTCGCCGCGACTGCTGCAGGTTTGCTGATGGGGCAGCTTCCGTGGGTACTCTTTGCAGCTTTGTCAGCGTATGTCGTAAGAGTCCTTTACAAAGTCTATCAGATCGATCAAGCGCTTTTTCACGGTACGCGTGTCGCTTCGTTTGCGACCAGTGGCTTGTGGCCTGAGTTACACGCCAAAGTGATTAACATTCGCGAAAAGTCGCGTGCCCGCAAGCGCCGACATCTTAGGCTTGTTCGTGCAGTTCAAGAAAGCACCAGCGCGATTAGCGATGCAGGAGTTATTTTAAACGCGGCCCATGAGATCGTCTGGTTCAATCGGGCTGCGAGAGAATTGCTGGGATTGAATCCCGATACCGATATTGGGACCCACATCGCTAATCTCGTGCGCAATCCAGAATTCATCGAGTATCTGGGCGGCGAGCAAGATCAGCCATTGCTGGTGCCATCGCCAGTAAGCGAGTCCGGCATGCTGGAGATCCAGCTCATCCCTTATGGCCGCGATCAGTTGTTAGCCATTGGTCGCGACGTTACACATCAAGTTCACTTGGAGCGCACACGGCGAGATTTTGTTGCTAATGCATCGCACGAATTGCGATCGCCTCTAACGGTCATCAGTGGCTACCTGGATACGCTCGCCTATGATGACGAGGTTCCAAGCGATTGGAAGGCGCCTTTGAGCGAGATGCTTCGGCAAGTAAGAAGAATGACGCAGATTTTGCGTGATCTGATCGAATTGACTCGACTGGAATCTGCCGATGAGCCGGCTAGCTTTGATTTTGTCAGCCCACGAGAAAACTTAGAACGCATAGCCAGTGAATATGCTGCGAGGAAGCCGGCACCCAATCTAAACCTGGATCTGCAAAGCGATGCCGGCATCTTGGGTACCGAAACTGAAGTCTATTCAATTTTTTACAATTTGATTAGTAATGCGGTGAGGTTCACACCGTCCGGTGGACGTATCGACGTCGTGTGGGACAGCACGTCAGATGGTGGGGTCTTTTCTGTAGCAGATACGGGAATCGGTATTGCCGAAGAGCTGATTCCGAGATTGACAGAGCGGTTTTATCGGGTCGACCCGGGCCGCTCGCGCGCATCAGGCGGCACTGGGTTGGGTCTGGCAATCGTTAAACATGCATTGCAGCGACATGAAGGCAAGCTTGAGATTTTTAGCGAAGAAGGCAAGGGAAGTACGTTTGTTTGTCGCTTTCCAGCAAACAGAGTCGTTGAACGGAAAGTGGTTTCACAATCCAGCGTATAATGCGCTTTCAGAATACACACGATTAGAGGTGTGTCGGTATGGATGTAGAAGAACTCGGTCAACATATTTCTCGTAGCTTTAACGAGAATCTCGAAAAAGTGCGCAATTCCGTACTTGCGATGGGCGGCCTTGTCGAGCAGCAATTGACTCTTGCAATAGAGGCGCTGGAAAACGCAGACAGTGAACTTGGTCTGCGCGTTGCGCATAACGACTACAAAGTCAATGAAATGGAAGTCAGCATCGATGAGGAATGCAGCAGAATTCTGGCAACGCGCGCACCCGCGGCTGGCGATCTGAGATTGATCATTGCAATCATTAAGACCATTACCGATCTTGAACGAATGGGTGACGAAGCTGAACGAATCGGTGCTTTAGCTGCGCGTTTGGCTTCTCAAGAGAGGCCCTCGACTAATTATCGGGAAGTGAGAAATTTGGCGCGGCACGTGAAGCAAATGCTCCACAGCACACTCGATGTGTTTGCTCGGCTGGATGCAGAGGGCGCGCTTGAAGTTGTGAAATCGGACGATACGGTGGATGAAGAATACGAAGCCATCTATCGGCAGTGTATTACTTTTATGATGGAAGACCCGCGGACAATTACGCGTGTAATGGATTCGACTTGGATTGCACGTTCATTAGAGCGCATTGGCGATCATTCCAAGAACATTTGTGAATACGTAATATTCATGGTGTACGGCAAGGACATTCGCTACACCGGCTTGGGAGATATTGACCAGAAAGTCGAACGTGCAGCAGAACGCAGCAGTGGGCACTTATGATTGAGACACGCTCGCAACGCAGGCTTTGGAATTTCGCCGGAGTACTCGCGGTAGTTGGATTGATGAGCTACGCTTTGTTTGCGCAGTATGTCCAGGGTTACGAGGCTTGTCCGCTTTGTATCTTTCAGCGTGTAGCCGTCATCGTCGTCGGGCTTGTCTTGTTGGTTGCAGCTTTGCATGCGCCGCTGGGTTCGGGTGCTCGCGTTTACGGCGTGCTCGGTGCGCTCGCTGCCGCTATAGGCGTCGGAATATCGGGATGGCATCTTTATCTGCAGGGCCTACCGCCGGACGAAGTGCCATCGTGCGGACCGGGGCTCGGCTATATGATGGATGCGTTCCCTGTTTTGGATACCATTCGCATGGTGTTTACCGGCTCCGGTGAGTGTGCCGAGATCAACTGGACGTTGCTAGGTTTGAGCATGCCCGCCTGGGTCTTAATCTGGTTCGTCATTCTCGGTGCGCTGGCGATCACTGCAAACTGGAATCGCGTTCGCGCCTGACATCTTCCTGCGTGAGTCGTGTGCGCGGAACACGCGCAAGTATCGATCTGTCCGGCGATTTCCTTGTCTGTTCGCAGGCACTATCTAAAGCAACAGCTTGGTCAGGACCTTCAGATAGATTGCTTCGAGTTGATAGATATCTGCAAT
>JAHEEO010000294.1 GCA_024640665.1 Rhodospirillales bacterium
TGCGTACTCGGGTCGCCGCTCGCCGATGGTTTTCTCGAGCAACGCGACGCCTGACACCCGCAGCAGCAGGAACGACATCAGCAACGGCGACAGGATCGTCCACCAGCCGCCGGCAGCCAGCGCCAGCAGGAAGAAGCCCCACCAGATGGTGAACTCGCCGAAGTAGTTCGGGTGGCGCGTGTAACGCCACAGGCCGGTATCCAGCACTTTGCCCTGGTTCTGGGAGTCTGCCTTGAAGCGCGCGAGCTGCGCATCGCCGACGACTTCGAAGAACATGCCGATCAGCCACAGGCTCGCGCCCACGGCATCCAGCCAGCCCAATGCCGATTCGCCGGACGCTGCAACCAGCAGCGGTAAGCCAATGAAGCAGGCCAGGGCGGCCTGCAGCCCGAAGACGATATAAAGGCTCTTGAATCGGAAATGGGGTTGGTTGTTGCTTCGAATCTTGGCGTACCGATGATCTTCCGGCTGGCCATGATTGCGTTGCGTGATATGAATCGACAGGCGCAGTGACCAGATGACGACCAGCGCCAGGATGAGCCACGCGCGTGGGCCTGATGGGCCTGAGAGCAACAGGTAGATGGTCAGCAGCTCCAGGAACATCAGCGACCATAGCGAATCGACAATGCTGACGTTGTTGCGAATCACGCTGTAGACCCAGCAGACAAATGCTGTTGTGAAAACTCCGCCAACGGCCCAGGCTGTTGCAGTGAGATCAGGCATGCTGCGGCTCTCCGGCTGATCGACGTGGCGTGCCGTCAAGTCGCTCCGACAGCAGAATGAGCCCGGGAATGACGAGGCCCCAGCCGACCGCAAGCGCAGCCAGTGCCGCGCCGTAGTTGACGAACTGAAGGGCGCCGAGTTGCTGCCCGGCCAGGTAACTGACTGGCCCGCCGATGGCGCCAAAACTTGCCGCGGTCCAAAGCCGCCTGCGCAGCCAGCGCAGCGACACGTTCAGAGTGGTGGCAAATGACAGCCACATGGCAACGATCCAGTAAGGCGCGGTTCCGGCCCAGAGCATGCCATTGGCGTATGTCAGCCATTCTGTGCGGACCAGCGCCGAGTCGAATACTACGCCGAGCATGCCGGCAATCGCGATCAGCGCCAGCTCGCGGTGAGGTTGCGCTGCAAGCCCAAGGTGAATCAGCATCACAGCCAATACGCAGGCAGGACCGAGAAGTGGATAGCCGTTCGCGGCGCCGAGCACGCAGCCGAACCAGCCGGCCTGGAAAGCCACGAGGTTAATGGCGAGGCGATTCATGCGTCCTCGCGCCGGCTGAACAGATAATGTGCGACGAACCACTCCTGGCCGTTCTCGAAACCCCACAATTCCGCGCAGGCCATAAAGAACATGCGCCAGCGATTGAACCATTGGGTTGCCTGCTCGCTGCCATAGGTCTCCCGAAAAATATCCATGATTTCGGGTTTGCGGGCATCCATATTGGCCAGCCACGCATTGGCTGTCTTCTCATAGTGCGTGCCGTCCCAGATCCAGCGATGCTGCAACGACAAATTATTTTGGAAGTGCAAAGGCAGATCGACGCTCGGCATGAAGCCACCGGAGAAAAAATGGCGGCTCATCCAGTCGCTGGGATCGTTGTCCTCGAATGGATAGGCGCACAGGCGATGGCAAAAAATATGCAGGAAGAACCGGCCGCCCGGATTCAGCCAGCGGCTGATCCGTTCGAATAGCAGCTCATAGTTCCGCATGTGCTCGAACATCTCGATCGAAACAATGCGGTCATAAGTGGCCGGGGCTTCAAAGTCGTTCATGTCGTGCGTCAGTACATCGATATTGCGCAGACCGCGGCGCTCGGCTTCGCCAACAACATACCGGCGCTGTCCGTTTGAATTTGAAACCGATGTGACGCGGCATTCGGGAAAGTGCTCGGCAATCCACAGGCTGAGCGATCCCCAGCCGCAACCCAGGTCGAGCACGGACATCCCGTTTTCTATCCGGGCACGTTCACAGGTGATTTCCAGCGCACGGGCCTCGGCCTGGTCCAGTGATGTGACTTCCGGCGGCCAGAAACAACTGCTGTATTTGCGGTGGGACCCTAAAGCCCTGGTAAAGAAGCTGGCCGGAAGTTCGTAATGCTGCTCGTTCGCGAGTTGCGGTAGTGGCGCGATCTCGGCGCTGCGCATGTCCGCAATGAAGGCATCGAGCGCCCCATTCGCGTTTTCGACATCATCCGCGTGGATTTCCTCGAGGCGCTTGCCGAGCAGACGACGAATGCCTGCTCTGATGGCGACATCCGGCACGAGTCCGGCCTCCGTCCAGCCAATTGCGTTCTGAGCAAGTCTGTGCATCGGCCAGAATCCCCGGAAAACCCTAATTTACCTACCTTAGAACATTCGGTCGC
>JAHEEO010000295.1 GCA_024640665.1 Rhodospirillales bacterium
TTTTACGCTGCAGCAGATCTGGCATTCGTCGGCGCAAGCCTCGTCATGCGCGGCGGCCACAACATTTTGGAGCCCGGCGCGGTGGGCGTGCCAGTTATATTCGGTCCCCACATGTTCAATTTTGAGGACGTTGCCGCTTTGGCGCTGGACGCTGGAGCTGGGCTGCAGGTGTACGATTCAATAGAGTTGAGTGAAGCTGCAGATGCTTTTATTCGCAATCCTCAATTGCGTGTCGCCGCAGGCCGCGCCGCGCAACGGATGATCGCCGACAATCAGGGTTCGCTTGAGATTACATTGGACTTGATCGAACGGGCCGTAACCGATCGCTCGCAAGCAGGGATTTCGCGAGACGTTCGCGTTTCAACCAGCCCCCAGATTCACTAGCCGGCTATTGGGCCGGCGCTTTATCCAGCCATTTGATGTTGCAGCCGATGCAAGCGACTTGATTTGCGACAGGCTGTCTGCCAGCGAGTAGGCCTTCGGTCGCAGATCTTAAATCGCGGCCGTCAACCGGGATATTATTGTTGGGTCTCGAAGCGTCGAATTGGCCGTGATAAACGAGCTTGCGATCGCGGTCGAACAGGAAGATGTCTGGCGTGCAAGCGGCGTCGTAGGCGCGCGCTGTTTGCTGGTCTGCATCGATTAGATAGTCGAAAGTAAAGCCGAACTCGGCTGCATCTTCGAGCATTATTTCCGGACGATCCTGCGGATAATTGACGACGTCGTTGGCGTTAATTGCGACTATCGCAACATTTTGAGCTTGGAATTCCGTTGCGAATTCGGCAAATTTTGCCTTGATGTGTTTAACGAAAGGGCAGTGGTTGCACCAGAACACCACAATTAGGGCGTCTTGGCCGTCAAAATCGTGCAAGGCTACGATTCGCCCAGATGCGTCAGGCAACGCAAATTCCGGCGCTCGTGTGCCGAGGCTTATTTTTGAAGCGGCAGTCAGGGCCATCTATTTCTCCGGGGGTTGGCTGTATTTTAAGGCGCGAATAGTCATGGCAACCAATTATTGTACCCGTGCCATGCTTGTCAGCCGATTCTCGCTGGCGCGTACTCGCTTTGCCGAACCGCCGACGCTCTGTGCTGCGTCCGCGTCTGCGTTGGCATTTGCTTGTGCATTGGCGATAGCGCTATGCGGCGCACTCAGTGTGCCGCGATCGGCATTCGCCTACGGACCCAGCGGTCATCTCATTGTCGGCCGCGCTGCCGAACCGCTGCTGTGCGGCGCCGCGGTGCGAGCCGTCCGAGGCATGACGGGTAACGAATCATTTGCGGCCCTTGGTTTATGGGCAGATCGTGTTCGTGGTGATAACGAGTGGGCGCACTCTTCTCCGTGGCACTACATAAACATCCCCGATGGCGGCAACCCGAGGCGTCCACCGGAATCACCGGAAGGCGATGTGATGCGGTCGATAGAGCAGTTTTTGTCGGTATTGCGGGCCCCCAATGTTGCGCTGGAAGAACGTCGAAATGCCCTGCGATTCCTAGTGCACTTCATCGCAGATATTCATCAGCCATTGCATGTAGGCCGCGCAGAAGATCGAGGCGGCAACAGTATCGATGTGTTCTTCAATGGTAAGCAAACCAACCTGCACGCATTTTGGGATTCAGATGCAATACAACTGTCTGACTGGTCCGTGCGCATATATGCGGCGCGCATCGCAGAGCAGGTCAGGCGCACTGCACGCGTGGACAAGGGTTCGAACGTTCGCGAATGGACTGCCGATGTATTTAGCCTGCGCGAGCAAGTTTATGCGTTTGATCAACGCACAGGACTGCTTGATGCGGCCTATCTGAATCGGGCTGTGTCGATATCGCAACGCCAGTTGGTTCTTGCTGCAGCACGTTTGGCGAATACGCTGAATCAAGTGTTCTGTTAGTCGGCGCGCAGCGCATCCAGCGGTGCCAGGCTGGCCGCCTTATACGCGGGCAGGACGCCCGCAATGAGACCGGTAAGCACGGCGATGCATTCCGCCAGCAGCACATACATGATTGATACATTCGTCGGGATGCTCGGTGCCAATACGCTGACGGCGCCAATGACAATAAGTGCTAAAAGCAAGCCGCCTGCGCCGCCCAGTGCTGACAGCAACACGGCTTCGCCGATAAAAATCCTTGCTACCACGTTTTTGGTTGTGCCTATTGCGCGGAGCAAGCCGATTTCCTCGGTTCGTTCCCGCACGGCGATAGTCATGATCGTGAATATGCCGACGCCACCAACGAGCAGTGATATGCCACCTAAAGCGCCGACGCCGAGCGTTAAAACATCGATGATTGAGCCCAGGACATCGAGCATTTGCTGCTGCGTCAGAATAGTGAAGTCTTCTCCGCCGTGCCGTGCCAGCAGGATTCTGCG
>JAHEEO010000142.1 GCA_024640665.1 Rhodospirillales bacterium
GGAAATAAGTACAAGCGCTGTTGCGCAACGAAGCAAGGTCAGGCATCGCTGGGTAGCCGAATTGCGCTGTCGATTGTGGCCATTATGTTAATTGGTGGTGCCATTATCGTGCTGACTTCGTTGGATGATCTGGGTGAAGGGTCTGGTGGATCCACCCGTGTGTGGTCCGAAGCGCATGGACATTGGCATTGACATGAATGGTTCGCCGTCGTTTAAGGCACGCCGGGCCGCGCGTTGCAGCGGCGCAATTGCCGGCGTCATGGCGATGGTGGGGTATACATTCGCCGTGGCGCAGACGTTCGGGGCGGTGGATTTTTCCGGTGCTGAACTGTTTGAGCGTTACTGCGCTGCCTGTCATGGTGTCAGTGCGACGGGTGACGGGCCGGTTGCTCCCAGCTTGCTGGTGCAGGTTCCGGATCTCACGCAGCTGAACGCCAGGGGTCGCCAGTTTTCGCGGTTTCGTATTCGGGAAATCATTGATGGTCGATCGCCAGTCGTGGCCCACGGCACTCGGCGGATGCCGGTTTGGGGGCGAGAATTCTGGTTTGAAGAAGGCGCGGATATCGAAGCTGAACGCCGCAGTCGCGAGATCATTGATCGCCTCATCGATTATCTAGAAACTATACAAGCCGAGTAGGCGAGGCGCCGCCGTTGGCATCGGTCGAATCTGTTGGAGCCCTTCGGTTCTATCCTGGATTCTCACTTTCTGTTAGGATACCGGTCCGGGCAGTGCTTGCAGGCTGTTGTTGGCGAGATTCCATATTCGAATCAATAAGTTAGAGCTGCAAGATGACCAGTTAGGTTAGTTGTGCGGCCCCGGTAGGGGCTTTTTTTGGTTCGCTGTGTGGGCAACGCGGCGATTGATGAGGGCGACGACGCTGACGATCAATGGGCCATGGGCCCATTTTTTGTTTCGCGAACGAGGTTTGGTTTGGACCGGCCGATCGATAAACATGGCTTGATTTGTTTGCTTGAGCCGCCCATCGCGGCGTTGGGGTACGAATTGGTCGATGTCGACCTGCGGGTCGGGTCGAACGGATTAGTCCGGCTGTATATAGACAAGGATGCTGGAATAACACTGGATGACTGCGAGGCAGTGAGTCACCAGGTTAGCGCATTTCTAGACGTTGAGGACCCGATCCCGGGAACCTACGTACTGGAAGTGTCGTCGCCTGGAGTCGACAGACGGCTTCGCACCGAAGGGCATTTTCGGCGGTTTGTCGACGAGGAAATTAAAGTGCAATTGATGCGGCCTCAAGATGGGCGGCGTCGATTTCGCGGACGCATTGGTAGCGTGGATGAGAAGTCAGTATCAGTGGTAGTCGATGGCGTGACGTGGTGTCTACCGTTCGACAATATTGCAACTGCGACACTGGTTTCTCGAATATGAGCAGCAACTGGGTAGTAAGTCCATGAGCAAAGAAATTTTGATGGTTGTCGATGCCGTTTCCAATGAGAAAGGGGTCGAGAAAGAAGTCATCTTCGAGGCAATCGAGGCGGCGTTGGCTAGCGCTACGCGACGGCGTCACGGCGAAGACATCGAAGTGAGAGTTGCGATTGACCGAACGACAGGAGAGTACGAGACATTTCGTCGCTGGCAAGTGTTTGCCGACGAGTCGACAGAGCTCGAAGAGCCTGCCCGCGAACTACGCATGCTCGATGCCGTTGATTACAACCCAGACGTGCAGCCCGGTGAGTACGTAGAGGAACCGATGGAATCTGTCGACTTTGGTCGAATTGCCGCGCAGGCAGCGAAGCAAGTCATTGTGCAAAAAGTCCGCGAAGCAGAACGCGAGCAGATCGTCGAGGAATTTCAGGATCGCGTTGGCGAGATGCTGAGCGGCATCGTCAAACGAGTCGACCGCAATGGCGCCTATATTGATTTGGGCGGTAACGCAGAGGGATTCATTCCTCGAGAGGACTTGATCGCGCGCGAACCGATCAAGCCTCAGGACCGCATAAAGAGCTTATTGAGAGAGGTTCGATCAGAGCCTCGCGGGCCGCAGCTGTTTTTGACAAGAACTTCTCCGGGGTTCCTGGTGGAGTTGTTCAAGATCGAGGTTCCAGAGGTCGGTCAGGGACTGATCGAGATACTCGGAGCCGCTCGAGATCCAGGCCTGCGGGCGAAGATTGCAGTGCGGAGCAATGATTCTCGAATCGATCCAGTAGGCGCTTGTGTCGGCATGCGCGGATCGCGCGTGCAAGCTGTGTCCAATGAGCTCGCCGGCGAGCGTGTCGACATCATCTTGTATGACGAAAACCCGGCTCAGTTTGTTATTAATGCTATGTCGCCTGCAGATGTGCTTTCGATTGTTGTGGACGAGGACGTGCACAGCATGGATATCGCTGTCGAAGAAGAAAAACTCTCGCAGGCAATCGGTCGCGGCGGTCAAAACATTCGCTTGGCGAGTGAGTTGAGCGGATGGGAACTCAACGTCATGACCGAATCCGATGCGGAAGAGAAGAGCGAGCATGAATCACGCGCGTTAGTTGAGTCCTTTATGAAGGACCTGGACGTCGACGAAGACGTTGCACTAATTCTGGTGCAGGAAGGCTTCTCATCGCTGGAAGAAGTTGCGTACGTACCTGGTAGCGAGCTCATGGCTATTGCAGAGTTCAACGAGGATATCGTCAGTGAATTGCGTGCGCGTGCGCGTGACGTGCTGATTACCCAAGCCATTGTCAGCGAAGAAGTCATCGACCAATCTGAGCCTGCGGAAGATCTCCGTTCGCTCGAAGGCATGACCGAAGAACTCGCTTTCGTGCTTGCCAGTAAAGGCATTGTGACGCGAGAGGACCTCGCCGAGCAGGCAACGGACGAACTCGAAGATATTGAAGGCCTCGATTCTGAGCAAGCTGCGAAATTGATCATGGCTGCTCGGGCACATTGGTTTGAGGAAGAGCAACAGGCTTAACTGTTGAGGAAAGCGAAATGGCCGAAGTAACAGTTGCGGAATTTGCCAAAGTGCTCAAAGTGCCAGTCGATCGACTGGTCGAGCAGCTTGACGAAGCTGGTATCAAAGTGGCGAGTGGTGACGACAAGATTAGCGATGATGCCAAGCTCGAGCTTCTTTCTCATTTGCGCCGTGCGCACGGACGAACCAACGCAACTGAGTCGGCACCGCGAAAGATTACGCTCAAACGTAAATCACAGAGCGAAATTAAGCTTTCTGGTACGCAAGGCCGATCACGAACAGTCAATGTGGAAGTGCGCCAAAAACGCACGTATGTGAAGCGTGACGTACTGGAAGAACAGGCACGGCAACAGCAGGAGGCTTTAGACGCTGAACGCCAGGCCGAGCTTGATCGTGTCAAGGCTACTGAGACCGAAAAAGAAGCGCTTGAACAGCAGGAAGCCCGGGCGCAGCTGGAAGCTGAACAACGACTTGTCGCCGAGGCGCAGCAGGCGGAGGAAGAGTCTCGCCGCAAAGCTGAGGAGGAAGAAGAGCAGCGGAAACGCACTGCCGCTGAAGATCAAGCGCGCAAGAATGCCGAAGAAGCACGACGTGCAGCGCAAGAAAAAGAGCGTGAACGAGCAGCACAGGAAAAAATGCGTTCGGCGGGTAAGCGTGGCGGACGCGCACCGGCAACGAGCACTTTGCACGTCGCTGATGGTGCTGCCGGACGGCGACGCAGCAAGAAGCGGTCAAGACGTCGCTCAGTTGCGGTGAATGTCGACTCACAACACGGTTTCGAGCGTCCAACTGAGCCGGTCGTAAGAGAAATAGAGATTCCAGAAACGATTACCGTTAGCGATTTGTCGCAGCGTATGGCCCTGAAGTCCACCGAAGTAATTCGTACGCTGATGAATATGGGCATGATGGTCACCATCAACCAAGTTATAGATCAGGACACTGCGACACTGGTGGTCGAGGAGTTGGGCCATACCGCCAAGCAGCGCGTCGAAACTGCACTTGAAGACAAACTTCTCGAGTCGATCGAAATCGCGACGCCCGAGGTTGACGAGGCGCCGCGTGCACCCGTTGTCACCGTTATGGGTCACGTTGATCACGGCAAGACATCGTTGCTTGACTACATTCGTAAGAGCCGCGTAGCTTCAGGCGAGGCAGGTGGAATTACGCAGCACATCGGTGCCTACCACGTCGAAACGCCGAAAGGCCAAATCACGTTTTTGGATACGCCCGGTCATGCTGCTTTTACCGCGATGCGGGCCCGCGGTGCACAGGTTACAGACATTGTCGTGTTAGTTGTGGCGGCTGATGACGGAGTGATGCCGCAGACTAAAGAGGCGATCCAACACGCCAAGGCGGCCGGTGTACCGATCGTTGTGGCGGTAAATAAGATCGATCGTGAAGACGCGGATCCTGAGCGGGTGCGAAATGAACTTTCTCAGCACGATGTGATTTCCGAAGCCTGGGGCGGCGACACTTTGTTCGTCAACGTATCCGCCCAGACGGGCGAGGGCATTGATGCTTTGTTAGAGGCAATATCTTTGCAAGCTGAGTTGCTGGACCTGAAAGCACCGGCAACCGGCCCGGCCTCCGGTGCCGTCCTCGAAGCGAGCCTGGAGCGCGGTCGCGGTGCGGTCGCAACGGTGCTGGTGGCTAAGGGTGAACTCAAAGTTGGGCAGATACTGCTTGCAGGGCAAGAGTACGGCCGAATTCGCGCCATGTTTGATGAAACGGGCGCGGCCATTCAGTCTGCTGGCCCGTCTACCCCCGTCGTAGTGCTGGGTTTATCCGGTATTCCAGCTGCCGGTGACGACATGCTCGTCGTCGCCAATGAGCGGCAGGCACGAGAAGTGGCCGAATTCCGGCATAGCAAAGAACGTGACGTTAAGCTTGCTCAGCAGCAGGCGGCCAAACTCGAAGACGTATTCAATCAAATGGGCGAGGACGGGCATATTGCGGTCCAGCTCTTGATAAAGGCCGATGTGCAGGGCAGTGTTGAAGCGCTGAGACAATCGCTCGAAATGATTGCGCGTGAAGACATTAAGATTCTGATTGTGGGTTCGGGTGTCGGAGGTATTACCGAGTCCGAAGTGCAATTGGCTGCCGCATCAAACGCCATCATTATTGGCTTCAATGTTCGCGCCGATGCTGCCGCACGCAATGCAATCAAAGAAAGCGGTGTGGATATACGCTATTACAGCGTCATTTATGAAGCGATAGACGACATAAAAGCTGCGGTCAGTGGCATGTTGTCGCCTTTGCTGCGTGAGCAGATCGTTGGGCTGGCTGAGGTGCGTGATGTATTCACCTCACCTAAGTTTGGCAACATTGCAGGGAGTATGGTCATTGACGGCTACGTCAGGCGCAGCAACCCGATTCGTGTGCTTCGTGACAACGTCGTGATTTACGAGGGCGAGCTCGAGTCGCTGCGTCGATTCAAAGACGATGTCGCGGAAGTTCGCGCCGGTACCGAATGTGGCATTGGCGTGCGCAATTACAATGACGTCAAACCGGGCGATCAAATCGAGTGTTTCGAAATTACCGAGGTCGAGCAGACACTTTAGTTTATGCCGCGCGAATTTGGTCGACAGCGCAGAGTGGGCGCGCAGATTATGCGCCTTTTGAGCGAGTTGCTGCGCACCGAAGTGAAGGATCCCGAACTCGCAGGTGTCCAAATAAGCGAGGTGGATTTGAGTGGCGACTTGGGTGTTGCAAAGGTCTATTTTTCGCTTTTGTCCCCAGATGACGATCCAGGTCCGGCAATTGCGGCCTTCGAGCGCGCGCGTGGCTTCCTGCGCGGCCGCGTAGGACAGGCTCTAAATCTGCGGCGTGTGCCGGAATTGCGTTTCCAATTCGATACAAGCAGCAAGCGAGCATTCGACCTGTCAAAGCTCATCGCTGAGCAATCGCCGAAAGACGCATCAAGCGACTAGCCTTGGTTTCGCAGCGCAAACAAGCCGCGCGCGATCTCGCGGGGTTCCTATTGCTTGATAAAGCGCCAGGTATGACTTCGAATCGGGCATTGCAGCGCGCTAGACGTGTGTTTGATGCGCGCAAAGCGGGCCACACTGGCAGTCTCGATCCGCTTGCGACTGGCATGTTGCCCGTATGTTTCGGTGCAGCGACCAAGGTTGCTCAATTCGCGCTGGCCGCCAACAAAACATACGAAGCGACGGGTCTGCTGGGTTCTGCTACCGACACTGGCGATGCCGACGGCAAAGTCATCTGCGAAGAACCTGTCTCTGGCTTCGATCGTCAGGCGATTGAGGCGGTCCTGGCGCAGTTTCGAGGTCCCATCGAGCAGGTGCCACCGATGTATTCGGCGCTAAAGCATCAAGGCCGGCGTCTGTACGAGTTGGCACGTGCCGGAATCGAAGTGGAGCGGGCCGTGCGGCAAGTGCAGATCCACGAGCTCGTCTTAGCGGAATGCGACCTGCCCAGCTTCTCGCTGCGCGTAAGCTGCAGCAAGGGGACTTACATTCGTTCCTTGGTCGCGGATATCGCAGTTGCGTTGGGCACGGTGGGGCACGTTGTAGCGTTGCGACGCGTATCGGTGGACCCTTTTGCCGGTCAAAGAATGTGGAGCCTGGACGAGCTAGAGGAACGTGCCGAATCCGGCCAGTCATTGGACGCTGAGTGCTTGTTGCCAGTGGACTGTGTTTTGGCGCATTGGCCCAGGATCACCCTCGATGCGGAGCGGGAACGGCGGTTTAGGCATGGTCAGAAGCTCCAACTCGCTGGCTCGGACACTGCCGGATTGCACGCCGTGTATTCTGAAGAAGCAGTGTTCATTGGTATTGGAGAGGTCGATACGGAAGGGCGGCTTGCGCCGCGGAGAATATTTCTTTGAGAAATGCTTGGAGGCGCGGTGAATGTATGAGTAAAATACTGCGCTCAATTTCACAGTGGTTGCCGTTAGACCGTAATGGAAACGGTCTGGAGTAGGAACATGGCGCTCAATACGGAAAAAAAGTCCGAAATAATTGCCGATTATCGGCTCGATCCCACCGACACAGGCTCGCCTGAGGTTCAGGTTGCGCTGCTATCCGCGCGCATCAGTGAACTCACCGAGCATTTCAACGATCATAAGAAAGATCACCATTCCCGCAGAGGCCTGCTGAGAATGGTAAACCAACGCCGCAAGTTGCTCGACTATCTTAAGTCCAACGACCAAGACCGATATAAGAATCTCATCGGTCGCTTGGGACTGCGTCGATAAACAAAAATAGTTTTTCAGAGCCGGTAATGCCGGCTCTGTTTCGTTTGAAACCAGCAATCAGCAATCAGCAATCAATTATGGCTGTCTCGAGTTGGCGTGGGCAGTAGGGAAGGAAGTAGGTGAAATCGACTAGAACGTTCAAATACGGCGCACATGATGTGACGCTGGAAACCGGTGTCATTGCCCGTCAAGCGGATGGCGCAGTGCTCGTAAACATGGCCGAAACGGTAGTGCTGGTCACTGCCGTTGGGCAAAAAAAGGATGTTGAGGGGCGAGATTTCTTTCCGCTTACCATTAACTACCAAGAAAAGACCTACGCAGCTGGCAAGATCCCCGGCGGGTTCTTTAAGCGGGAAGGCAGGCCGAGCGAAAAAGAAACGCTTACTTCAAGGCTAATCGATAGACCGATACGACCCATGTTTCCGGATGGCTTCAAACGTGAAGTTCAAGTTATCGCGACGGTCGTCTCTCTGAATCCTGAGGTTGATCCGGATATCCCTGCGCTCATCGGCGCATCGGCCGCTTTGGCAATTTCGGGGATGCCGTTTCAGGGGCCAATTGGCGGCGCCAGAGTCGGATACAAGAATGGCGAATACATTCTAAATCCAAGCCTGACAGAAACAGCTGAGTCCGATTTAGATCTTATTGTTGCGGGTACCGCAAATGCCGTCTTGATGGTTGAGTCCAGCGCTAATTTGTTGAGCGAAGAGATCATGTTGGGCGGCGTTGTGTTTGGGCACGAGCAGATGCAGGTGGCTATCGACGCGATTAAGTCGCTTGCTGACGAAGTAGGCAAGCCGGCTATTGAGTGGAATGCGCCGGTGACGGATAACGCTCTGGTCGACGCTGTTGCAGCCCAGGCTGCCGATGCATTATCTGCAGCGTATGGCATTGCCGAAAAACAAGAGC
>JAHEEO010000143.1 GCA_024640665.1 Rhodospirillales bacterium
CAGCCGGTCGACGAAGCCCGAGAATTCGAGCACTTGACCGCTACGACGACTCTTAAACGCACGCATTGCGGCGCTATCATTCAGCCGGCCATCCTGCGCCTGCGGCGCGCCGGTATCACGAATTTCGGTGGATTGCCGAGTTCGCGTTTCTTGCGTGAAATAGCTATAAGTGGCTACCGCAAGCACAACAATGACGGTAAATAGTCGCTTTTTCACTTCAACCTCATGAGCATTATCCTGTAGCCGCAATTCAGCATCGTTATTGTGCCTCGCCAAGAACTAGTCGCGTGTCTGCCGATAGAAGACTACAGTACGCAAGTTAGAGACTCTACAAATTCAGATGGAATCGATCTTTGGCAAACTTCCGGAGTACCCAATGTACCGAATGATCCTGCCCCTTTATCTGCTGCTAAACATCACCGCGGCAGGCGCTCAAACTTCACTCGCCAACACCACTGTCTTAGACAGTTACCTCGACGACGCGGTAGCAGCCACGCATATCCCCGGACTTGTCGCGCTCGCTGTCGATCGAGATGGTGTGTTCTATATGCATGCCTCCGGAACGAGAAACGCCACCGAAGCAAAAGCCATGACACCGGACACAATATTCCGGATCGCATCCATGACAAAACCCATTACGTCTGTCGCGATAATGATGCTGGCCGAAGAGAACAAACTGGACATTGACGACCCCATCTCGAAGTATCTGACCGCATTGCAAAGTCCGCGCGTTTTCGATGAATTCACAGCAACCGGTTACGAATCACATCCAGCAAACAACGCCATGACGATTCGGCATTTGCTGACCCACACGTCGGGACTGGCCTATTCTTTCTCAAACAGTGTTTTGGCGCGCATGTTGGAGAATTCCAATGATCGCGCAATTAGCCATGCACTAGTTCACGAGCCTGGCCAACGATGGACATATGGCGAAAGCACCCGGGTGCTCGGCACACTTGTTGAAGAAGTGAGCGGCCTTCCTCTTGAAACATTTATGCGGAACCGAATTTTCTTGCCGTTGGGCATGGACGAAACGAGCTATACCGTGCCTCGTGAACTCAACCATCGCGTCGCTACGGTTCATCGAATGACCGACGATGGCCTTGTCGAAACGCCTAACCCTGATGAAGTGTCGTCACCAATGAATGGTGACGGCGGACTGCACTCGACGGCATCGGACTATGCGAAATTCATTCAGCTATTCCTGAACGAAGGTGTCGCGTCTGACGGGGCTCGCCTATTAAGCGCACGCTCGATTGCGGAAATGGGCAAGAATCATATCGGCGCCGTACGCGTATCCACACAGCATTCTACTGATCTTGCCCTCAGCAGAGATTTCCCGGCGGGCGCAGGCCGGGACACTTTTGGTCTGGGCTTTCAGATTACTGGCGAACACGACTCCATCGGCCGTTCACCGGGCAGTATGGCCTGGGCAGGAATATTCAACACCGAGTTTTGGATAGATCCCGCCAAAGGCGTCGGTGGTGTGCTAATGATGCAGTACTTACCATTCTATGATTCAGCCGCGATTGACACGCTGCTTGGATTCGAAGACCGCCTCTATCGGCAATTACGCTAGGAGCCCACTCTGTGAAAGGGCTCACGCCACTTCTCGTCTAGAACGGTTAACGTCTATAAGTTAGTAAGAGCAATCGTATATCACGGTCAGACTATGTCGACAGACTCCACAGGAAGTCGCGTTTCCGGCACTCGCCCGCCAAGCCTTGAAACAGAGGGCTTTCAACTCGGCGATGACACTTTTTCTGAGCATATTTTGCTCGAGAGCGACACCCCCGATCTGCACGAGATCCAGCATCAACCAAGGACGCCGCAACAGCACTTTCATCTCATGAACCGCTCGCATGCGCTCGAGACGGAACTCATCCTTTTTGAAGGCGGCTGGCTGAGCATACGCCAGCACCGACGCCGCAAGCCTGGTGAGGCCAAGCTCATAAACCTGCGATTCGTAGATGCAGATCCTGAAATTACGAGATATATATCCAGACGAAGCCTTTACGCGACATGCATGTTCGCATCATTGGGACTGGCTGCGGGTGCGCTTGCGTATTCTTCAAAATTTATGACCATTACCGTTCCAGCAACGATACTTCTACTGTTTGCATCCGGCGTGATGTTCGCGACATGTGCATATAGAACCCAGAAACGCGTCGTGTTCTATACCAAGACGGGCAGGGCACAAGTCATATCATTGCTCGCCACATTGGGCAGCTTCAAATTGCTGCGAACGATAGTTCCGCAAATTAGAGACGCAATCATCGCGGCGAGCCGCCAAGAATCGGCGACCCATGAAGGCTTACGCAGCGAAATGCGTGACCACTACCGCATGCGAGAATCTGGAATCATAGATGAATCTGTCTGCTCAACGAGTACGCAGAAGATATTGAGCGAATTTAAGTAATCTCTGCGTTCTGATACCCGTCTCCGCAGAATAATCTGAGATAATCGCCTTCGTTAGCAATCGAAGATGAACATGACACAAGCGATTAATCTCTCTAAGTCCAAAATCTTGAACCAGATTCAGTGTCCACGAAGGCTATGGCTCGAGCAATACAATCCAGAACTGGAAGAGCCTTCGTTAGAAATGGAAACAGTTCTCGACAATGAAGCCTACGTTGCCGATATCGCGAAGCGTCTGTTTTCATCGGGCCAGGGCATACATATTAATTCCCGGCGCGGACTGCGCAGCGCAATTGATCAAACCCATGCTGCGCTGGCAGAAAATGGCAATAACCCGATATATGATGCCACTTTCGCCTTCGACGGCGTGCAAGTACAAGTGGATATCCTCGACAGGTCTAATCCAACCCCAAAGGCGATTGAAGTCAAATGCGCCGACAGGATTATTGACAGCTTCATTGACGACTGCGCTATTCAAGCTTGGACTATGCAGCAGCTTGGAATGAACGACGTCAGCATCGCGATTGCGCATGCTCCACGCTCAGCCGCATTCGAAAATGCGACCAGCTTCTCCGACGTGTTCGCTGAAACGGATGTCACGCCGCAAGTGCGTCAACGCGCCACCGATGTCGCGCGCATAGCGGACAAAGCTCGCGCGGTGTTGGCGTCATTGGAACAACCACTTGCCGACGTGGGCGATCAATGCACGGGACGTTACCCATGCCCGTTCTTAGACTATTGTGCTGCTAACACTTAAGAAATATTTCAGCCATTTGGCTGAGAACCGGGAAACTAGCTGACAGCTAGGCAGCAATTTTAGTTTACGCGGCGCAATCGCTTTACCGAGTCGCCGTAGTATTCGATCATCTCTTTTGCCATTGCCTTTGAAAACCCGCGGTTGAACGCACTCGACTCAATCGCCAGCAGCTTTTTGCGACGATCAGTTGGATGCGGCGCGTACTTGACGATGCCGACATCGCCGCCGCCAGCAGTTAGCGACCATACGACGCGCGATGCTGTCGAAAAAGGCATATCGAGTTTCTTCACCAATGAAACCAACGTGTGCGGCTCATCGTCACGCTCTGCCGTCATGATTTCCAACGCGACCAGAAACTGTGGCAGCGTAAAGTGGGGAGCGTTTTTATAGATCCAATCGAGCGCGGCCAAAAGCGCGCGTTGAGTACCCTCTTCGTCGAAACCCTGCGTGGACGCACGTTTCGCTGTCACTTTCTTATTCGATTGATTCTTCATCGGCAAAAAGTATCAGTCAAAGCGTCTGAGACTGTCAACATTGTCTCCTTCTGCGAGATCCGCTTCGCAAATTAATGGCTACCCGTCGTGATCCCGTGCACCTGTAGTGGAATACGCCTGCAATAAGCGGCAATAGCGACAATGCAGCCATTGCCACAGACAAGCCATTTCAAGCTACGGAAGCACCCCCGGTTAACAATATTGCCATGAACCCGCGGCAATTCGATAATTGCAGATAAATCAGCGATTTAAATTTGGCGCGACACTTGACCGGACCGGCAAGCGCGTCTAGCTTGTCTGCTAGCAAGTCTTGGAATTGCACAAATATGTTAAGCAAGAAGCATGCCGCACTGCTCAGCCTCGCAATCGTTCTAATTGCTGCGATCGCGGCATTGGCCCAACGCGAATCAGGCCGCGGCAACCGAAGCTCCCGCCAAACGGCTGAAATCATTGCAGCCTACCCTCACGATCCTCAAGCTTTTACTCAAGGGCTCGCGTTCAACAGAGGCCAGATGTACGAAAGCACAGGGCAATACGGCGAATCCTCGCTACGCAGAGTTGACTATATTTCCGGATCCATCGAGCAAATTGCACCGCTTAACAGGGCTTTTTTTGCTGAGGGCATCACCATCCTGGATGACAAGATCTACCAACTTACTTGGCGAAGCGGTGTTGGCGCAATTTACGAAATCGATTCCTTCGAAGTTATTGGTACGTTTCGATACGCCGGCGAGGGCTGGGGCCTCACGCACAATGGCAGCGAATTAATACTCAGCGACGGCACGGCCTCTATCCGCTTCATAGATCCTGCCGACTTTTCGGTCGTCCGAACGATCGAAGTTAGCAACGCTGAAGGCCCGGTCGCTCAACTAAATGAGCTGGAGTATGTTGACGATGAGATTTGGGCAAATATCTGGTACGAAGATATTATCGTCAGAATAGATGCTACATCGGGCCAAATACTGGGCACGATCGATGTCAGCAAAATTTATCCTGCGGCAAGCCGTGGACGAGAAGAAGTCGCAAACGGCATTGCCTATGACAAAGACGCAAATCGGCTCTTCATAACGGGCAAGAACTGGCCCCAATTATTCGAGATTCGACTGGTCGATATGTAGCTCTGCCGCTGGGGGACTCCGCTTCATGAGCGAAATGTTTGTAGACAAGACCGCCGGCAATCGGCGCGCCATTGGATTGACGCTTGGCATCGTCGCGTTTATCGCGATGCTGCTGATACCGCCGCCTGAGAACTTATCAATCGCTGCCTGGCGGGTAGCCGCAGTTGCTGTTTTGTTGGCAATATTTTGGCTTAGCGAGGCAATCCCGGTAGCCGCCACCGCACTGTTGCCGCTTGCTTTGTTCCCAACACTCGGCGTGTTCAGTGTCGCCGAGGCGGCTGCGCCGTATGCAAACCCCATCGTTTTCTTGTTTCTCGGCGGATTCTTGATCGCTCTTGCCATCGAACGCTGGAATCTACACCGCCGCATGGCACTCAATGTCATTCTGCGAGTAGGTGCGCGAGAAGATATGCAAATAGCAGGGTTCATGATAGCGACTGCGGCCCTGAGCATGTGGGTCAGCAACACCGCGACCGCCGTCATGATGCTGCCTGTTGCGTTGTCCGTCATCCCTAGAACTTCGACAGGCCAAATCGACCCTCAAAAGAAAGCATTCTCTGCTGCACTGCTGTTGTCGGTGGCATACGCGGCAAATATCGGCGGCGTTGCCACGCTCATTGGCACACCCCCAAATGCGCTGCTCGCAGGTTTCATGCAAGAAACTTATGGCATCGAAATCGGATTTGCTCAATGGATGCAAGTCGGAGTGCCCGTCACGCTCGTCATGCTCATCATATGCTGGCTCTTGCTCACGAGAATTTTGTACAAAGTCGAGCAAACCGAATTACCGGGCGCGCGACGGAAGATCGCCCAGGCCCTCGAGGAAATGGGACCGCCTTCTGGCATGGAAAAGCGCGTAGCGTGTATCTTCTCACTGACCGCAATCCTGTGGATTTCTCGGCCGATATTGTCTGATCAATTCCCGCAACTGCAACTTTCCGATACCAGCATTGCAATCGCAGGTGCGCTGCTGCTGTTCATCATTCCGACCGGACAGCGCGACGGCGACCAATTGTTGACATGGGAACACGCTGAACGTCTGCCATGGGGTGTTTTGCTACTTTTTGGCGGCGGCTTAAGCCTCGCAGCCGCAGTATCCGGGTCAGGCCTGGCAGAATGGATCGGCAACTCACTGACCGGACTGGATAACTGGCCGGTGCTCGGCTTAGTGATAGTGGTTACCTTGCTGATCATCTTTTTGACCGAACTCACCAGTAATATTGCAACTGCGGCCACTTTCCTGCCGCTCGTTGCAGCCTTGGCAGTCACCCTGGGGCAGCCACCGCTGTTACTGGCGATTCCTGCTGTGGTTGCGTCGAGCTACGCTTTTATGATGCCAGTGGCAACGCCGCCTAACGCCATTGTGTTTAGCAGCGGCGCAATACGCATTCCGGAAATGGTCCGGGCCGGTATTTGGCTGAACCTAATTGGCGCTATCGCCATAGTTGCAATTGTCTATCTATTAATGAATGCAGTTTTTGGACTTTAATAAGTCCGCCAGCGATATAGAATGCGAACTGAATCCATCAATCGAACGGAATGAGTTAGAAGTATGTCCGAAAAGAAGCCTTACTTGAGAATAGCTACCGAAGAAGCGTTTTGCCCCGCAGAATTGTTCGACGTGTACAGGAAGATCCTCGCTGACGGAACGCTAGATGATCCTGGCTTTATGTCCCAATGGGGGTATTTCTTAAACAGCAACAGTGAACGCTCAGTATTCGTAAGAGACGCCTTATGCTCACTTGGCGAAGACCGCATCTCGAATATGGACAAAGCCGGAATTGATCAAGCCATCCTCGCTTTGACGTCACCCGGTGTGCAATGCATGGAACGCAGCCAAGCAGTTGAGTTTGCCGAGATGGCTAACGACTATTTGGTTAACGGCATAAAGGCCTATCCCGACCGTTACTTCGGACTCACAGCCATCGCACCTCAAGACCCGGACCATGCTGCGAAGGAAATCGAGCGCGGGCACAAGCTTGGCCTGAAGGGCGTAATCGTGAATTCACATACGCTTAATGAATATATGGACGATGAAAAATTCGATCCTATATTTGCCGCTGCCGAGCGCCTGAACACGCCCATCTATATGCATCCAGGCACACCATCTAAAGACATGGTCAGGCCGATGATGAGCCGCGGTTTGGACGGCTCGATTTATGGGTTTAGCGTCGAAACGGCCGTGCACCTTTTGCGCATCGTCGTTTCTGGCGTGCTAGACAGATTTCCAAAACTGAAGTTTGTTGCCGGTCATTGTGGCGAAGCCATTCCGTTTTGGCTGTACCGGCTCGACCATATGCATGCGGCTATGATCAAGGCAAAGCGCTACGCCACGGTACAGCCCCTGGAGCGCAAGCTCAGCGATTACATACGGGACAATTTCTGGATTACCACCAGCGGCATGCCATGGCCGCCGGCAATCGAGTTTTGCCAACGCGTGCTGGGCATGGACCGAGTCTTGTATGCGATGGATTATCCCTACCAGTATGTGCTTGAAGAAGTTGGATTCACGGAGCAGGTTGACATCAGTCCCGAAGACATGAAGAAACTCTTCCAGACTAACGCTGAAAACGTGTTTAACCTGGTATAGCGAAGCTACCAACTGAAACTGGATACTGAGCATCACACTGCAGACTTAAGGACTGCGAGGGCACTGCACTCGGCTTCCCGGACCGATCAGCGAGATCACACGAGAATATCGATTAGATGACCCATCGCGCGATCTGCCATTCCTATAGCGCTGACAGATGCCTCGATGCTTTCTTGATGCTGTTTCGCGTAGACCAGAGACTCGGCAATTCTTGCCGTGTCGAAACCATTACCGGCAGAACCCGCGACATCTTGCGCGACGCGTTGCAATCCTTGCATGCCTCGCTCGATACCGGCCAACCCAGTTGCGTAGACAGATAAACTCATATCGACAACTCCGCACAGTTAAATGGAAACGCAATGTCGTCAAGGTCGATATCCAATTTACCCAAGCAAACAAAAATTTGCCGTGAGATGACTCTCAAGAGTCATCTCGGCGTATTATTTATGTCATGTGTGGCCGCTACATAACCCCAGAACAAGCCGATATTGAGCGTCATTGGAACCTGACACCGGACAGCGCGTACCGACAGAGTTTTAATTTTGCGCCAAGCCAAACCACTTGTATCGTCAGTTTGGGCGACGACAACGAAGTTCAGATGGATACGGCAAAATGGGGCTTCCAACCACATTGGGCAAA
>JAHEEO010000144.1 GCA_024640665.1 Rhodospirillales bacterium
GCTTGTTCATGATAGAGCAGCGCGACACCGATTACTGGAACTTTTCAGTTGGCGGCCGTCTGGAGCGTCAGGAACAGCGACCGAGCAATGGACTTCTCGCAGTCGATGACTATGCAAGCAGTTTTTCTTTCGCGGCAGTGCGCGAGTTTGGTCAAAAGTATTCTCTTGCGCTGAATATCGCTCGCGCGCAACGAATGCCAACTGCAGAAGAGCTGTATTCCAACGGGCCGCATTTGGCCTCCAGCAGTGTTGAGATTGGTACGCCCACACTGCAGGCAGAGGTTTCCCGTCATGTCGATCTGGGTATTCGTAAGACCAACGAAGATCTGACTTGGAGTGTCACCGCATTCCTGACCGACTACGACAGTTTCATTTTTTTGCGGGACACTGGCAGCATCGATGCGCTTGCAGCGCTGCCGATATTCGAATACTCGCAGCGCGATGCAAAGTTAACGGGGCTGGAGGCGGAGTTGTTCACTCCCATCGCGAAGTTCGGCGCGGGGGAATTGGATTTACGCATCTTTGGGGACTTTGTTTCAGGCCGCTTTTCGGGGGGCAGCTACATTCCGCGAATGCCGCCGCGGAGGCTCGGCTCCAGGCTGCAATTCCATAACCAGCGCATGATCGCTGGTATCGAGCTGACTCGCTATGACGATCAAACTCGGCTCGCAGCATTCGAGACCCCGACATCGGCTTATTCGATGCTGAACGCCGATCTGAACTGGACGCTCAATTTTCAGCGTGGCCGCTCAATCGACTTGTTCTTGATTGCGTCAAATCTGCTTGATGAAGATGCGCGTCGCCATACGTCGCTTGTGAAGGATTCGACGCCTTTGCCTGGTCGTAATTTCGCAATGGGCGTGCGCGCGTCGCTGTGAGCTTCGACCGCCTGTGCCAGGTTCAAAGTGTTGCGGTCCGCCGCTATTGTTTACCCGCTGGTAGTGACTATCCGCCGGCACCAATGCCTAGTGCGACGGCTGTAATCCATAATCCCAGCACGCCCGTGCAAATCATCATGAACATCATGCTTTTGACCAGTCTCATTTTATTGTCCTTGCAGTATGGGTTAACTAAGGGGGGACGCCAAGAGCCATCCTTCGGAAACTACACAGCAAGTCGCATGCCACATGGGAAATTTCTAATATTATCAGTGGTATAGCCGAGCATTGCGCCGTCTGCGGTCAACTCAACTGCCATTGGCGCATGACAATAACGTCTTAGGCTGCCATTATTGGCAGTTATGAAGCATGAACCCAGCGCTCAGGCCATCATCAACGGCATCACGGATCCGGCGATACTGCTGAGCCGGGATTACCAAATCCTATTTGCCAACCCGGCTTACGAGGCGGTTTACGGCGATGGCCGTTCGCTGCGGGCCCGGCATTGTTATGAAGTCAGTCATGGCAATTCTGTGCCTTGCGATCAAGCAGGAGAGCAGTGCCCGTTGAAGCAGTGTCTGGAGAGCCGGCAAATTGCGCGCGTGTTGCATGTGCACCATACGCCGCGTGGTCAGGAATATGTCAACGTCGAAACGTGGCCGGTCAGTGACGACGCCGGCGAGCCCGTCTACTTCATTGAAGTACTGCGGCCGTCGAATATCGCAAAGCCCGGCGTTGGCGATGGATTGATTGGCAAGTCACGCGCGTTTCAAGAGATGCTCGGTTTTGTCGATCGCGTTGCGCCAACGCAGACCAATGTGTTGCTGTTAGGAGAGTCGGGGACCGGCAAAGAAGTAGTGGCCCGGACCATTCACGAACGCAGTCAGCGGCGCCTCGGCCCGTTTGTTCCGGTTGAGTGCACCGGGTTGCCCGAGACGCTTTTCGAAAGCGAGCTGTTCGGTCATGAGAAAGGGGCATTCACCGGCGCCAGCGCTGCGAAGCCGGGGCTGGTAGAGGCGGCTGCGGGCGGTACTTTGTTCCTTGATGAGGTCGGTGATATTCCGCTGGGCGAGCAGGTAAAACTGCTGCGTCTCCTCGAGACTAGACAGTTCCGTAGAGTCGGCAGCACAGAGCCTCGCATGAGCGACTTTCGGCTGGTCTGTGCCACGAATAAGAATCTGGTCAGGATGGTTCAGGAGGGGCAGTTCCGTGAAGATCTATTCTTTCGCTTGAGCGTATTCGAGGTAGTTCTGCCGCCCCTTCGAGTTCGAGAAGGCGACGTGGCGGTACTCGTGCAAAACATGTTGCTGCGGGCTGACGCGGCGCTGCGAATATCCCCGGAGGCGCTGGAGTGCTTGGAGCGCTATGCATTTCCCGGCAATATTCGCGAGTTGCGCAACGCGATAGAACGCGCCGCAATCATGTGCGATGGCGACACGATTTTACCTGAGCATTTGCCGCAACGATTTCTTGCGGCTGAGGACGCGATTACCGATGCAGCGGCCGCAGCCCGGCACGCTGCAACGGGCATCAGCAGCGATAACGGTAATGAGCCGGCACTGAAATCGCTGGCCGACGTAGAGACCGAGTATCTGCGGTTTGCGCTGCGCCATCACCACGGAGACCGGCGGGCGTTGGCTGAGAAGCTGGGCATCAGCGAGCGCGCCCTTTACCGCAAGCTGTCAAAGCTGCGGCATCAATAAATCGGGTTTTGCCACCCAGGTCACCGTCGTGTCGACACAATCGACATATACTTCAGATATGTCGAAATAGACTTAGAATTTCGACATATAACGGCCGACATGTCTTCGGAATCGACATGTTGCTGCCAAATGTCGATTCTTGCCAGCTTTTTCGACATTGGCCGCGCATATGTCGATAACATAAATATGGGGCTTAAATGCGGCGAAATTCCGCGAAAATGTAGATAAATTGCCTCGAACACCAGGAAAACCGGCCATTATGCAGGCCGATTCTACGGTGATCGGCTCAAATGGAGACGCAACCGTGGCCAGTTTCGATCCCAAGATGCCTTATAACGAGCTGCCTCTGCTGCCGCCGGATGTTGCTGAAGTCGAGACGCCACAGGTACTGAAGGCCTGCATTAACGCGCGCGTGGCGCTGGCGGAACTGAAGCAGGCGGCGCAACTGATTCCCAACGCCTCGGTGCTGATCAATGCGTTGCCGATGCTCGAAGCGCGAGCCAGTTCGGAAATTGAAAATATCGTGACGACTGCCGACAACATGTTTCGCTACATGGACGCTTCAGAATCGGCAGCAGACCCGGCTACCAAGGAGGCGTTGCGTTATCGGCGCGCGTTATTCGATGGCGCGGACCATGTGCGCACAAGCGCGCTCAGCGTTGCAGCGGCAATCGAGGTTTGCCGGACGATTAAAGACGAGCAGCTCAATCTTCGCGCCAACCCCGGGACGAGCTTGCGCAATAGTGCAACGGGCGAGGTGATATATACGCCGCCGGAAGGCCAGTCCTTGCTGCGAGAGAAGCTGGAAAACTGGGCCAGCTTTCTAAATTCGCCGAGCGATCTCGATCCGCTCGTCCGTATGGCAATTCAGCACTATCAATTCGAAGCGATACATCCGTTTCCGGATGGCAATGGTCGAACCGGTCGCGTACTCAACGTCTTGTATCTCGTTGAACAGGGGCTGATTGACGATCCGATCCTGTACTTGAGCCGATACATTATCAGTACGAAGGCAGACTATTATCGATTGCTGAATGAAGTAACTACCGAGCAGGCATGGTCGGCCTGGGTGCTGTACATGCTCAAGGGCATTGAAGAAACTTGTCTCTGGACGACCGACAAGATCCGCTCGATTCGCGAATTAATGAGCCACACGGGCAGCTTCATCCAAAGGCGGCTGCCGAAGATCTATTCATGGGAGTTGGTGCAGTTACTATTCATGCAGCCGTATTGCCGAATCGCTCACATCGTGGATGCAGATCTGGCGAAACGGCAGACGGCTTCCGTTTATCTGAAGCAGCTTGTTGAAATCGGAATCTTGGAGGAACTCAAGGTTGGCCGAGAAACGCTGTTCGTGCATCCAAAATATATTGAATTGCTCACCGGTGATGAGAACGTGTGGGTCTACTATGCTGGCATCGAGACGGAATCTATCGATGCCGCGAAGCTTGCTTGATAGCGGCCAGGCGCTCATTGATTAAGATGTGCTTGCTATGCACACGCCAGCCCATGTCGTCTTCAACTTAACGGTCCGGTTGTATCCGCATTTTCCGCATTTTGGACCGGCGTTGAATATTGCGGCTTATACGATTATCTATTAACTCGCGCCTCGGCACGATTCATACTAGACTCATACCAGCTGCCGCTCAGCGGCCTGAACATCATAGTAAACACCAGAATCCTTAATACGGGTATGGTTTCTACTGGTTAAAATACAGCGCGCCTGGCACGCGCACTAGGGTGGGGAAAAACCTGATGAAAACCTGCATTGGGCTGACGACGGCCATTGCGGCAACGACGTTTATCGCCGGCTTGGCAGCGGCGCAGCAAGTTGCGGATGTGGGATTTAGAAGCGTCGGTCGCGGCGCGCCGCTGGCTGCAGATCTCCGCGAATACGACATAACGGGTCCGAGCATCCCGGTCACTTTCGGGCCGGACGGTCCGCAAATGGATCCTGATGTATTCATTGGTTCCGCACGCAATGGAGCATCCCCGCCGGGGATCGAACCGCTCGATAGGGACTTGTTCACTTCCGACGACTTCTACAAAGACCGAGACCTTTGGAGTGATCAGCGATACTTTCGTTGCAACAGCCCCGTTGCACTGGAAGAGCAGCGTGGTGCCAACGGCTCGCCAATCATGGGCGATAACCCGCCGGTTACGGCAGCTTGGGGAAATTGCGATATCGACTATCCGCGCGAAGCCATCGTCAGTCCATATGGTTTCGATACCGCGCAGGCACATTACGAAGCGCTGCTAGCAGAAACTCGCGAACGCGGCGGGCCTACTGAACACACGTATGCGACAGTGCCTGGCGAGTGGACCGGGCGGTACATGCACCCTGGGCGAACGCCTGGTAACGCCTACTGGTACCGCATGCGCCACAATCAGTTTACTACGATTATGTCGTTGCTCACTGAGGAATACCAAACTCGGATGGTGCAAGAGGCTTATCACCAGGCAACCACCAATGCGCCGCAGTGGCCGTCACAATACTGCTGGCCAGAAGGTTTTATGCGGCGCTGGCATGAGTTTGCCGTTTGGGAGCACCACATTATGGTGACGCCCTCGGTTGTGCAGATTTTGACGGGCGTGGCACGCAATTTTATTACCAATATTCACATTGGACGCGAGTTCAATATGGAAGGCTCCGTACCCCGATTAGGCGCCGACGTACCTCGATGGTATGGCGAAACCATCGGCTTCTGGGACGAGGACACACTGATAACCTGGACGTCGAATATTCAGGGCTGGGCCGTGCATGGCGCATTTGAATACTCAAACAAGATGCAGACCATCGAAATCTACACGCCGAACCGTGACGCGGCGGGCAACTTCGTCGGCTTGAATCACGAAGCCATTTTTTACGATCCAGAAGCACTCGTCGAGCCCATTCGTATCATCCGCAGCTATCTAAAGACCAGCGGTTTCGAGGAAGCGGATCCATACGTCTTTATCGAATGCGTGCAGACTATTTTCCCTATTGAGGGCAAGTCAACGCCGGTTTCACCCGGCACCGTTATCAATTACAAAGTGCCAGATATGTACGGTCGGCCATGGGCGCAGATCTGGGAAGAGTATTGGGAGCAGGGTATGGAGAAGCCGGAAGAGCAAGATCTCTTCAGCTTCGATTAAGCCTGGCAGATTTAGAATAGATATTGGCATAAACTAGGCGTCGAATTTAATGGCGCGGTTGGAGGGTTTTGAAAAATGATGGCTCTAAGTAAGATTCGTAATGTTGGTGTTGCTTTGTTGGCTGCGGCGTTCGTAATCGCCGTGCCGGTTCAGGCGCATCATTCGTTTTCCATTTTCGATTCAGAGGTGACACGCGTATTTACTGGTGTCGTCACGCGCGTAAACCCCGATGCAAATCATCTGCAGATATTCTTCGCGCCGATGAACGCCGAGCGTAAGAATGTCGAGCGCACGGCTGACGGCAAGCCCGTCGTATGGGCCGTTGAAATGACCGGCTCGGCGCAGTCGGCTCGCGATGGCATTTCTGTGAGCTCTTTTCCGCCGGGTACAATCATGAGCGTAGCTCTGCACCCGCTGCGCAGCGGCGAGCCTGCTGGCGCACGTGAGGGCGGCTTGTTCAAATGTCCGGAAAAGACCCCGCCAGCACCTGGAATGCACTGTGACTCGGTAGATGGGCATACACCATTGAGCGACCAAGCGCTCCCGGTACCGACACAATAGTTTGCATTCCTGGGCTCGGGTTGATCGATAGTGGTAGCGTTCGCGGAATGGCTGCAGTCGAGTTCGCTCAGCATCTTGGTTCAGTCGAATACCTGGCTGACGCCGTTGCTGCAATCCATTCACATTCTGATGATTGGGGTGGTGTTCATTGCCGTTGTTATGCTCGCACTGCGGGTTTTTGGGCGAGTAAGCGCCGATACCCCTTTTAACGAGGTTTGGGCACGCTTTGCACCTTGGATGTGGCGTGGCCTCATCCCCATGGCCGTCACGGGTATCATCCTGGTGATTGGAGAGCCGGTTCGTGAGTTTACGGCGCTGTCGTTTTGGCTGAAGATGGGCTTGCTCGTCGTCGCTGTCATCAGTGTCTTATTTTTTGCCCGATCAATGCGTGATGCCACGCTGGCTGACCCGGGGATGAGCGAGTTCTCCTCCGGTGCCAAGCTTGCTGCCGCCGCAACTGTCGTTTTGTGGCTGGTCATCATCTTTCTTGGCCGGGCGATCGCTTACGACGTAGAAGTGTGGGGTGCGCTTACATAAAGCGCGGGGGTTTGAGTGCAAGTTGACTTTTTAGGATCCAGATGGATTTAGAAGCGCTCGTTACGAGTATAGAGAACTCCGGCGTGGGCGAATGGATGCGCAGTTCGCTAAAAGCCTTGCCGGTTGTAGAGTCCATTCATGTCATGGCTGTTGCTCTCGTGTTCGGCACGATACTGATCGTCGATTTGCGGCTATTGGGCATCCCCAATTCCCGCAGGCCGTTTACGCGAGTTGCCGATGAACTGCTGAGTCTGACCTGGGGCGCATTTGTCATTGCGGCCATCACCGGCGCACTCATGTTTGCAGCGAACGCTGCTACCTATTTCGACAATGCTGCCTTTCGCTGGAAGATGCTGCTGCTGCTAGGTGCGGGCATCAACATGGCGATATTTCAGTTTTCTACGCTCAAGAGCGTCGCGGCTTGGGATGCAAATTCACCAACACCGCGGGCGGGACGGATTGCAGGGATATGCTCCATACTATTATGGACGAGCGTGATCTTCGTGGGCCGCTGGATTGGTTTTACGAAGGGTTACGATTTCGAAATACCGGAGGACATCGAACTAGATTTCGATTTTCTCGGCGCGGTGTTGCAGCAACATATACAGATGCTTGGCTGACAGACCCGATTGCGTACGAGTCACAGCGCTAATTGAGACCCTCCAGGCGCACGCTGTGATGCAAAACGCCAATAAGTTCGTCCATTCAGACTGAGAATCGCCCAACACCCGCGAGTTTGCCAAAGTAGTTATTCGTATCGAGAACTTTGAGTCTATTGTCTATGGTTTATTAATGTTGCGCGCCCCTACTTTAAAATCCGTAATGACACCGTTTCCCAGCTCAATCGATGCTGAGGCGCCGGTAAGGGAAGCGATTGAGTTCATGCGCGAGGCTGGCTTTCGGCACTTGCCTGTTACCGTTGATGGAACAGTGCAAGGCGTCGTGTCGGATCGTGACATTCAACTTATTCTCGGCCCGGACTTTGCTTATCCCCGCGAAGACGAAGTTCGAGTCAAAGACGCAATAGCTGGCGGCCCCCACGTCGTAGACATCAATACGCGCTTAGATTCTGCGCTGCGCTATTTGGTCGAACACCATATCGATTCGGTTGCAGTCACAAAGCACGGTAAGCTCGTTGGAATTTTTACAGCGACGGATGCTTGTC
>JAHEEO010000145.1 GCA_024640665.1 Rhodospirillales bacterium
GCCTATCTATACAGATCTTGAGCCTACAGCATCCAGCGCCGGCACAAAGGCATTCTTTCGCAATGTCGATGACCTCAATGCTCAACTAGACTCAGCCGGGCAAGAACGTCTCGCAGCTATCGCTGATGCCATCAAGCAACAGCTTGGTTCGATTGAAACGGCAATAGAGCAACGCCGTGCCAACGGATTCGTGCGTGAGTGTCACGGTGATCTGCACCTTGAGAACCTGGTGATGCTCGAAGGGGAAATTGTCGCATTCGACGCCCTTGAGTTCAGCAAACCTCTGCGGTGCATAGACGTCATCGATGAGGTTTGCTTCCTGACCATGGACTTCTTTGCGCACGACCGCAAAGACTTAGGCTACGAATTTTTAAACGCCTACCTGCATCACACCGGAGACTATACAGGCCTGTACCTGTGCAACTTCTACATGATTCACCGCGCTCTGGTACGCGCCAAAGTTCATGCTCTAAGAAGTCACCAGACGTTAACGACCAAAACCGCCGCTGAAGATCGCTATTTTCTGCTGGCGGAGCAATTGACCAATGACCGACCACAACCACTTTTGATCATCACGCATGGACTTACCGGGAGCGGCAAGACCCATCTCTCTCACCGACTGATCGCTGAACTCCCTGCCATTACGGTTCGCTCGGATATCGAGCGAAAACGAATCTTCGGCTTAACCGCTCGTGCAGTGACCCACTCCGATATCAGCGATGGCATTTACAGCCCAAACGCAAGCCAACTTACCTATGCAACGCTCGAGCAGGCCGCAAGTGCTGCCATAGAGGCCAACATAAATATAATTGTCGACGCGGCATTTCTGCGAAAGGCGGACCGCGCGGCGTTCAACGCACTTGCGGCTAGGCACAAAGCCTCGTTTCGGATCCTGGATTGCGCTGCACCCGAAGCAGTCTTACGGGACCGTATAGAGTTGCGCCGATCGAAGCATGCCGATGCTTCTGAAGGCACTGACGCGATACTCGATTATCAACTCGAGACTCAAGAGAACCTCAGCGCAGAAGAACGCGCGGCGGCCATCGAAATTGACACCCACAAACCGCTGAATCTCGAGTTGCTTCTGCGGAGCCTGCGCGAGAAACAGCACTATTCCTAGGCTGTCGATCCGCTTGCCCATTGTGACTATGAGGTCGTCAACCGAGACGATGGCAATAGAATCGGCTTCGGTCGCTTTTCTCACATCTGGACGCTCAATGAGAATGACGAGTGGCAGCTGGATCGCCATCTTTGGCAACAGCGATTCGAGCCAGTTGATGTGCGTTGAGGCCGCTTCTTTACACCGGTGCAAAACTGGCGAAAATACTATGAATGGCGCGCTGCTACGCAAACTCTTTAATGGCACGGTCGCGCTTCAATTTCGGCGGTGGTTACTACGAGTCGCTGCGCTAATTACTTATTGAATCGCTACTGCTAAGTAGCAAGAATATCGATCCTGAAAGGTTTAAGAACATTCATACGAGAATCCAGCATGACAGAACCCAGCAAAGCGGCTAACCGACGGGATAAGCTCATTGAAGAACGCGTTCATGACACTTACAAACTTAAGCAGAAGCTCAGTGAACCGACACTCTGTCCTGAGTGCGGAGCCGTGTACCACAACGGTCGCTGGACGTGGGCGGAAGAGCCCCCTCAGGATGCTGAAAAGGTCGTCTGCAGCGCGTGTCATCGCGCCAAAGACAACTATCCAGCCGGGGAAGTCACGCTGACTGGCGATCTCCTACAGCAGAACAAGGAAGAGATCATCCGCCTGGTCAGAAATTTGGAAACTACTGAAAATTCCGAGCACCCGCTCAATCGAATTATTGCGATTCGAGATATCGACGATAGCGTGCTCATTACCACTACCGACGTTCACTTACCGAGACGAATCGGCAAAGCGATTCAAAAAGCCTTCCATGGGAAGCTCGATATACATTTCGACAAGGCCGGCTATTTCACAAGCATTACCTGGGAAAGCGACAGCTGAACAAGATAAAACGCGGTTAATCAATTCTCGTCAACGTCGCGCTTGAAGCGTCTGCGGGCATCGGCGATCGCAGCTTGCAAGTCCTCTCCGACCTCCTCCAAGTCTTCGCGCAAGACTCTCCTCCATGCTTCTCCAATGGCATGGGCTAGTTCTTGAGATCATAGCCGATCCTATAAAAGGCTCTCCCCATTCTTCTCGTACCAACGGTTCAAACCATTCCAAATCTCATCGGCCGTTTCTGCAAACCAAAATAGATCTCGATCTTCCAGATCAATTGCGCCCTCATCCACGAGAAAATCGATATCGAAGACTTTCCGCCAATAAGACTCTCCCACCAATATGACTGGTACTGGCTTGATCTTTCTGGTTTGTATGAGCGTGAGCGTTTCGAAAACTTCATCAAGCGTTCCAAATCCGCCTGGGAATGCAACTAGTGCCTTTGCCCGCAACAGAAAATGCAGTTTCCGCAGTGCAAAGTAATGAAACTGAAAGCACAGGTCTGGGCTTATGTAAGGATTCGGGAATTGCTCGTGAGGCAAAGTGATATTCAAGCCAATAGACTTGCCCCCCACATCATGCGCACCTCTGTTGGCCGCTTCCATCATGCCGGGGCCACCGCCAGTCATAACCACCAACCGTGAGTCGCTCGGTCCACCACCGGCATTGGTCACGAGCCGGGCAAACTCTCGTGTCACATCATAGTAATGACTCTTGCTTTCAACCCGCATGGCAACCGACAGCTCGCGCTGCAGTTCTGCATTATCGGGCTCCTTCAAACAAGACTTATGTAAGACTTCTACTTTCTCTCGTGCAGCAGCCGGCTCTAGAATGCGCGTGCTACCGAATACGACAATAGTGTTCTGAATCCCATAGTCTCGCAATGTTCTTTCTGGCTTCGCATAATCCAGTTGCAGGCGAATACCCCTTGCACCTGCGCTGTCGAGAAACTCGACATCCTGAATCGCCGGAACGTAAGAACGCCCATTCAGGATGGCGTCCAGATTCGTCAATCCCTCGGGGTCTTCACTGGTCGGCTTAGGGGTTTGCCACGGCAGCGGCTTCCGCCGCCGCTGCGGATCTGGAGGCTCCGGGATGTCCGGCAATACAGGGCGTTTACTCATAATTTTGAGAACAGATATCGAGTTGATATTGGCATCAAGCGCTTCCACCGAGCACGGCCAAAAGCCAGAGCATCAACCCCGGCATATACGTTATAAACAAGACGACAACGAGTATCACCGCAACGAAAGGCAATACGGAGTGATAGATCGCGGCAAGCGGCCGGTCGAACCGATAGGCGGATAGAAACAAATTTTCGCCCATTGGCGGAACCAGGTAGCCCAATTGCATGTTTGCAAGAAACACAATGCCCAAATGGACTGGATTAATGCCATAAGCCGCGGCCATGGGCGCGATCAGCGGAACAATTACGATTATCGCCGAATAAATATCCATTAGCGCGCCCACAATTATCAGGAACACATTAAGCGCCAGCAGGAATACGTACGGGGACTCGATGTATGCCGACACCCAACTTAGTACCTGCATTGGGATCTGCGCAATGATCAGATAGTTTGTCAGTCCCAGCGCGACACTGAGAATGATCATGAACCCGCCAATCATCGTTGCGCTTTCAACTACCACGCGCAACAGATCTGTTCGCCAGCGCAGTTCGCGATAAAACACACATTCGACGAGCACTGCATAGAGCACTGTCAGGGCAGATGCTTCAACGAGTGTTGCAAATCCGCCAAAGATGCTGCCAAGCATTACAACAGGGAGCAGCGCTTCCCATTTTGCCGACCATAGGGCCGCTCGGAGTTCCTGGAACACAAAACGCTGCCGCGGTTTCTTGGCACCCCTTTCTCCCCAAGCGCCCCATCCTGCAATGACCAATATAAGCAGCAAACCCGGCACAATCCCGGCAATGAACATTTCATCAAGATCGAGCTCTGCGTAGTAAGCATAAAGTATGACTGGCAGACTCGGCGGCAAGAAAACGCCGATAGAACCAGAGACCGTCACTAAGCCAATTGAGTGCTTTTCCGAGTAGCCGCTTTTGACGAGTAAAGGCAACAACAGCCCCCCCATCGCGAGAATCGTGACACCCGATGCGCCGGTAAGCGGCGTGAAAAAGGCGAGCAGCAGAGTGACTACAATTGCAATGCCGCCGGGCATCCATCCAATAATGCTCGTGAACAATCTAAGCAACCGTGCACTTGATCCTCCGGCCGCCAAAATATAACCGGCCAGCGTGAACAACGGAATTGCCGGCAGCATCGGCGATGTACTCATACGATAGGCTTCGCCAGGCACGGCTGAAATCGGCGTGCCTTCACCCCAGAATAGCAGTAGTGCCAGACCACCAAGAGCCGCATAGATTGGCATTCCGAATACCGTGCCGATCGCAATCACGGCACCGAGCAGCATCAATAACCCGCCGGAAACAGAATCCGAAAGCAAGAACAATACCGGTAAGGTCAGGCATCCAAGCGCAGCAATCAACTGCGGTCGCAGCGCATCCCCAGAATGAGTTATCAGCCGTAACGTAATAAGAGCGAACGCAATGGGCATAATCGCAGTAAAAACCCAAATCGGCACGCCCCAACCGGCCACATCTCCAAACTCATAATCCGTCTGAACCAACTGGATGCTGGCCAGGCACAAGACCAGAGTTATCGCAATTGCGACAAAGTTGACTGCAACGCCTGCCCCCTGGCGAAGTTTGTCGGGCAACAGCTCCGTTGTCGACAAGGCGAGCAACCGATCGGAACGCGCAGCCAGCGCTGCACCCAGAAAGGAAATCCACATCGTCATGTGTTG
This sequence comes from Rhodospirillales bacterium, assembly GCA_024640665.1. GTDB lineage: Bacteria > Pseudomonadota > Gammaproteobacteria > Steroidobacterales > Rariloculaceae > JAHEEO01. The sequence goes on from JAHEEO010000145.1 coordinate 4,814, forward strand.
AACGACGACGGCGGAACCCAATACGCTGACATTAAAAACTTCGCGACCGACAACTTGCACAATCGGCAATACGCTCATCAATAAAAGGACGCATACGCAGACAAAGTTTTCCGCACGATGCAAAAACGTCGAGCGCCCGACACCCGTCTCTGCAACCAATGGACTCTTCACCAACCCGGCCGAGCCCACATCGAGGACTCGAATTTGAGTCGCTTCATTTTTGGACCAAACTCAGCATCTTTTGGAACAACTCCGGAAATTCGCGATTGCATGCAAGCGCCGGATAGACAGATGTGGCAAGGTCTTGCCAAGCAGAGAACTCATCTGCATTAAGCTCCACGGCTTGAAGACCTCTACCAATCATCTCTTCGACAGCCTCGTCTTCGGCCTGATGAAGCCTCTGACGCAAGCCAACTACAGCCTGTTCTACGGCAGCCTCCAGCTCTGGTCTGTAGTCGGCCGGTATTCTATTCCATGCCTGCATGCTCACGACAATAGCCGCATTGAGCGGGGCAAAATTCAGCATGGTCATATATTCCGCTTCCTGGAAACTACGATCCAAAAGCGCGAACAGAGGCGGCACATCAATCGCTTCGATGAGGCCCGTCTGCAGACCGGTCAACATGTCTGTCACAGGCAGCGCCACAACGCGAAAGCCGAATTCGTTCAGCAGCCGCTCGCCGTCAGGATCGCCAGTCGAGGTCCATAAACGTTGTTTCATTAGATCTTCAGGGCGTCGAACCGGAGCTTTCGCGAAAAACCGTATCCAACCTGCCTCCGCCCAGCCAAGTACTTTGAACCCGCGACGCTCGAAACTCTGGTCAAAATCTGCAGCCAGCTCGAGGCGAACGCGAGCAAGTTCCTCATAAGTGCTAAATAGCATGGGAACATTAAGGCACGATACGATTGAATCAATCAGCGGCAACCCCGAGCCCGAGATTGCCAGCGCATCAAGACCGCGTCTCTGCATCTTGCGCACCATTTCATCTTCACCGCCCAACACGCCACCGGCATAAATTCTCAATTCGACTTCGTCGCGTGAAATGCGCCGCCATTGCTGGCGAATTTCAAGTAGAGCATCGTGCCAAACCGATTGCTCGGGAGCGATTGTACCGAGCTTAATGATAGTCTCGGCGCTTACATGCAGGGGTATTGCCAGCAGCGCGAGCGAAGCAGTCAAAGCTATCTTTCGCATCATGATCGATCCCATCTTACACAGTCCAAATCTCAATCCAGGAAGAACTCGTCGTCATTGGCCAGCAACCACTGCGCTCGTTGTTGAGCCATGACATTTGCCAAGCGCAGTTCCGGTTGAGCGTCGATATTAACAGCAAGCGCCTTCGACATGAGATCGGTAAATGCAGCGCGATCTTGACGTGGTACAGCATCGGCGAGAGCGTACGAAACATACAGACTCGCCCGCTGCCCCTGCGATAGTTCCAAAGCGCGGTCATAATGCCGCTCGAGTTCATTTTGACTCAAGTTACTGACCCCAGCGATATTAATCGCGAATTCATGCAACGCGCCTTGATTCCAGGCTTCATCGAGCTCCAACGCACGAGCTAGCATTGCCTCCACTTCCGGCAGTCGAGCCAACAATCTCGGCTCATTGCGTGAGACCGATATCGCCAAGCCAAGCGCTGCCGCATTCCAGTACAGTAATTCGATGTCGCGGTCCGAGTGATGAACAATCACGGGCAAAACGAGCTCGAAATCGTCTTCCATAGCGACTCCGATCTCAGGGTATTCGACACTGAGTGCTCGACCCGCATAATCATGAGCGCGCAGAAACAGATTGCGGGCTCGCAGTCTTTGTATGCGCGCGGCATCAATATCATCGAGACTAAGGCGCTCTGCTTCCTGACTAACGAATGCATAACTGTAAGACACATAACCGCTGGCAGCAGCTAGCAGCAAACCCCCGTGCGCGGGTTGCTGCTGAAGTAGACTCTCAATCAACTTAAGGCTGAAGGGCAATGCCTGGGCGACTAGCATGGGATCATTATCAGATTCGAATACACTCGCCCCAGAAGCGAGCACATCTCCGATTGAATTGATCGCAAGGTTTTGGATAGAGCATGCCGTCAACGACATACAGAAAAATACTAGAAATGCCGCTAATCGCATCTGTTCATCACTGTCACGCGGGTCATGTAATACGGTACAGAATATACTCCAATGCGAAGATCGGTAGTTACCGCAATGACGCAACGCAAACCCCGAAGCGCGAAGCGCGCCGACCAGCGATCACAGTTCCCGCAATGTGTCGAACAGTGACTTGAGCAGAATGATGGTGGCAGCTATCCGGGCCTTTAATCGCAAAACCTCGATCGACTAACGCACAATATACAAGGCGAAAATGCTGAGCAGGTAGACACCCAAAACTACGATCGAGTCAATACCCATGCCAAATATTAGTCGCTTCTTCTTTACCAACAGCCCTATTACATAAATAGCCGTAACGCAGATGCCGAATGCTAAGGCGACTCGTGCCGATTCGCGGGCTTCGGCGAGAATCGCACCTTCCCGATAAAGAATGTCGGCCGGCAGCATGACTAATATCATGATTAGATTACTGCCAAAGATGTTTGAAATAGCCATTGTATAAGCGTGCATTCGCACCGCGGCAATGGTGGTGCTCAATTCTGGCAACGAGGTTGTAGCAGCTAAAATGGTTGCGCCCACAAAACTACTGCCTAACCCGCTTTGAGTCGCAATGCCTGTCGCAACATCGACCAGAAGCACACCACAAACCAATATGATCAATCCCACCACAATCGACTGCAGCACCAGCATGCGTGTGGAGAGGCGCTCTAAAACGTGAATTGAAGACTCTTCAGTCTTACTAACTCGCTCGAATGAAACTGGCCGCCAAGCATATTCGCTGTCGTACTGTTTCAGAATACTGATCGAGCCGAAGTAACCGAACACTAACAAAGTAACACCCAGCCCTAAGTTGGCAACTAGCGGTACGTCGCCCAGCTCAATTGCAAGCAGCGTGGCCGATAGCAAAAAGATCAACAAGGCGCCTTCC
>JAHEEO010000146.1 GCA_024640665.1 Rhodospirillales bacterium
AAACGCGCCTGATAAGCCACCGACAAAGCCCGGAATACCGCCTTCGCCGAAGGCCATCGAGTAACCGACTGCAATCCACACGATAGAAATGACACAGCAAATCGCAAAACACTGCATGAGCACGGACAGGACATTGCGGCTACGCACCAAGCCCGCATAAAACAAGGCCAAACCCGGCAGCGTCATGAACAACACCAGCGCTGTGGAAGTCAAAATCCAAGCGGTGTCGCCGCTATCCACTGTCTGGGCCGAAACTAGGCCCGGGGCAAGCTGCGCAAAAAAGAGAACCAACGCCGACAGGCGCAATTTGTTTTTCATTTATCCCCCCCCAAGGAGAACATTACCAATCCGTCATCTTTAGATGGCCTGATCCCCGGTTTCGCCAGTACGAATCCGATGCACCTGCTCCAAGTCGGTCACGAAGATCTTGCCGTCACCTACCTTGCCGGTCTTCGCCGTCTCAGAAATAGCTTCGATGACGCGGTCAAGCAACTCGTCACTGACCGCAATTTCAAGCTTAACTTTCGGTAGAAAATCAACAACATACTCGGCTCCGCGATAGAGCTCAGTATGCCCGCGCTGACGCCCGAACCCTTTGACCTCGGTTACGGTCATGCCCTGTATTCCGACGTCGGCCAAGCCGTTGCGGACGTCATCCAGCCGAAACGGCTTAATTACTGCTGTAATTAGCTTCATGAATCCCCCCTGATCCCGTATTTGCGAGTTATACCGCCGACGATTCGGCGAATTGTGTATTCTTAGGCTGCGATGATTGTAGCGAAGTATTACATACGGGGGCACCGCCCAGGCGCGCAATGCATCCGGACCCGATTGGCAACCCACTAAACGGTGACAGCGACCATGAGTAAGACGACAAACCAAATCAAGCCATCCGAGATCACCCCAGAGTCGGCGTTCCTGAGCAGAAGGAGATTGTTGAAGTCGGCTGCCGCAGCAGGCCTCATACCTGCAATTGGATGCGATGCCGCACAAATCCCCGCTGACGGCGATTTTTCAAACCTGAAAGCATGGCCGAGCTCGGTTACCGAGGCGCCAAACTCGTACGAAGACATTACTCAATACAACAATTATTACGAGTTCGGCACCGGCAAAGAAGACCCAGCTCGCAACGCGCATACCTTAGTTACAAGCCCGTGGACAGTTGAAGTTACTGGCGAAGCTGAGAAAACGGGCAAGTATGCACTCGAAGATATTTTGCAGCCGCACACGCTCGAGGACCGCATCTATCGATTTCGTTGCGTAGAAGCCTGGTCAATGATCGTTCCTTGGGTTGGCTTTCCGCTCGGCGATTTACTGGCCCGCTTCCAGCCCAACTCCCAGGCCAAGTACGTACAGTTCTTTACGCTCAACGATCCGAATCAGATGCCCGGCGTACGGCGTAATGTGCTGCAGTGGCCATACCGCGAAGGGCTCACGATCGCGGAGGCAATGAACCCGCTTACGCTATTGACGGTAGGCGTATATGGCAAAGTGCTGCCGAACCAAAACGGCGCGCCTTTGCGCTTGATCGTGCCATGGAAATACGGGTTCAAGAGCATTAAGTCAATCGTGCGCATCCATTTCACCGACCGGATGCCGCAGACGAGCTGGAACATGTCACAACCGAGCGAATACGGCTTCTATTCGAATGTGAACCCCAACGTCGACCACCCGCGCTGGAGTCAGGCCAGTGAGCGGAGGCTCGGTTCCAGCTTATTCAGTTCGCGCATACCGACACTCATGTTCAATGGTTATGCAGACGAGGTAGGCGATCTCTATCGAGGCCTCAATCTCGTGGAAAACTTCTGAATCTGGCTAGCCTTTAGGCGGTGCGATGACTGGCGTCCAACGCGGCTTCTCAAAAGTCGCATTGTTTGCGGTGTGTATCACACCATTCATTCTCGTCGTGATGCGTGCCGTTGAAGTCATGGGGATGTCGCTTGGGCCGAACCCGGTGACGGAGCTCTTGCATACCATGGGTAAGACCAGCCTCAATATTTTATTGATCACGCTGACCATCTCTCCCGCGCGCAGACTGACCAAGATCAATGCGCTCGTCATTTATCGTCGTATGCTGGGGCTATTCAGTTTCTTCTACTTGGTGGTGCATTTTTGCGCTTACGCCGTACTCGATTTGGGACTGGCATGGTCGACACTGTATGTTGATATTACGCAGCGTCCTTACATCACGGTGGGTATGCTTGCGCTAGCGTTAATGATCCCGCTTGCTGTCACGTCCACGCGCGGCATGCAACGCAGGCTAAAAAGAAAGTGGCTGACACTGCATCGAACCGTCTATGCGATCGGCATACTCGCCGTCACGCACTATATGTGGCAAACCAAATTGGATCTTCTGGAGCCGCTTATCTATTCGCTGATACTGGCTATTTTACTAGGTGAGCGGCTGGCAAGAAGACTACATCGGCGCCATGTCAATGCGCACAGGCCCGCTTAGTAAACCCGAAAGCCCGCGTGACGATGCCTTACATACGCGTCGAGTACCCATAGGCCAAGAAAGAAACCGCCCAACAGGGCAACGCCAAAAGCGGCTGCAGCCCATTTTGCCGGCACAGCTCCGCGATAGGTTTCAAGGCGTGATTCCAATTCATCGTTCTCAACGGTCAATTGGGCAACCGAAGACTCCAATGCAACTGTTCGCCCGACCGTCGAGTCGGCGTCATTGAGCAAATGCTGCAGCTCGGATTCCGCTACTGCTTGGGCCGTTCGTGCGGCTGCCAATTCAGCTCGCATCCGCTCGAGCTCAGACGCCGACTCGGCGACGATCAGCGCCGCCGGTTTGTCACTAACGAGATAGGCTGATTTGACCCAGCCCTGGGTGCCGTCTTTGGTGACAACCTCAGCAAAGTTGGGTAGGCGCTGCAGAATGTCCAGCTCGGAACCGCTTACCAAAGTCTGAAATGGCCTATCACTGGTATCTTGCGCAGCATGTAAGCCAAGTCGCAAGATGTCAGTCACATAGGCTGTCTCAGCATACGCCATTGGCGTCAGCATAATGACCAATAAACCACTTAAGGATAGTTTTTTCATGGCAAGCCTCTCGGCATGATTGAATTGTCTGACGCCAGATTATAGAAGAGCGTCACGACACTGCCATGTGACCGAAGTCCGCCCTAGAGCGCTTCCTCTGCCAAATCAGCCCCAAGAATGGCTTCAGCAGGGCGCGGACGGCCGAAATGGAAGCCTTGACCGAAATTAATATCCAAGTCCTGCAAGCGCTTAGCGAGGCTCTCCGACTCCACGTGTTCCGCAATTGTGAATACTCCGAGGATTTCTGCTGCCTTGGCAATCCCCTTAATTACCGACTCGGCATATTTGTCATCCTCTATCCTACGGATCAGACTGCCGTCTATCTTCAGATACTGAACCGGCAGATCTTTCAGATCTGCGAATGAACTCAAGCGAACGCCAAAATCGTCTAAGCCCACTTGACAACCGGCATCCCGCATCTCACGCATGAAGGGAGCCGCCAGCTTAACGTGCTCAATCGCGACTGATTCTCGCAAATCGAATCGAAACAACTGTGCTGGCAGGCCGGCCGCAGCAATTTCATTGAGTGCAAAATCAACGAAGCCACTGCCATCGAGCGACTGCATAGATACATTCAGCGTGATCTGATGGGCTGGCTGCGGATATTGCGCACCCGTTTCTCGCAGTATCTGGATCGTGTTTGTCAGCACCCAACGATCAATCGCGCCCATTAAATTGCAGCGATGCGCCAAGTCCAGAAACTTGGCCGGGGCGAGAAGATTGCCGCCCTTGTCAACCATGCGCAGCAGAATCTCTTGGCCCATGATCTCACCGGTGCTGATCGATAAGCCAACCAGCGGCTGTGCCTGGAGCCTAAACTCATTGTTCGCTATTGCCATCTGCAGCATCTCGGCGACATGCGGCCGACTTGAAGATCGGCGGCGTTCGATGACCGGTTCTTTGCTCACAGCCACACAGTTGCCGCCTAAGTTCTTTGCGTCCTTGCAAGCGATTTCCGCTGCTGCCAGAAAATGAGAGAAAACCTGAGCTTGCCCGGCCGACCCGACCAAACCTATTGATACAGTGGCTTGCAGACTCTGCTGTTCGCGCAGATAGCTCAGTCCCGCCATGCGATCCACGACGCTCTGCGCCACCGCGTTTGCCTCGGCAAGCTCCATGCCCGGCAGAAATACGGCAAAGCGGTCACCGGCCAGTCGGCTCGCCATATCTATCGGCCGAAGCTGCTGCTGCACGGCTTCGGCAAGCCTCTGGATGACTTCATCACCGGACTGATAACCAAACGCCTCATTTATCGACTGCAGGCGATCCAAGTCGATATAGAGCAGCACATGTTTGTGCTCATCGGGTTTGCGCAGCGCTGCCTGCACGCGTGATTCAAAAATGACCTTATTCGGCAGGCCGGTCAACGAATCGTGCCGGCTATTCATAATGGCGACGACACGGCGGGCAATAAACTCGAGGATGCGCACATCCTTGAGGTCGAAGTCGGGCTGCTCCGGTTCGCGAAATAACGCGAGTACGCCGGTCACCGCATCGTTTGCATCATGTATGGGACAGGACAAGATCTTGTACGAAGGCGCGTCAGACTTCGTACCAACGTGGTTGACCAGCATTGTTCGATTATTGAGCTGCGCCCATGCAAGCAAATTCTTCTGAGTACGGCTCAAAAGCTCATTAGAAACGAGCGTATCGTCGCCATCGACATCCCAGGTTACGACGATGTTCTTGTCGGTATTTATCAGCGCGCCTACTGCGCAACGCAGGTGTTCCACAGAATGGCGCACGAGCCGATGCAGCGGCGACGGACCCGCCGGATTGTCTTCGTCGACGCCCATCAGGAGATCGAGTGCGCTGTCGTGATTAGCTGGCGCTATTTCGATCGAATGCTCAAGCTCTAAACAGTTCTCGAGGCAGCGCAGAACGGGTCTGAGCAAGCCCCGGACGACGGTTTCATTCCAAGCCGTGCGGGAAGGGCCCAGTTCGACGACAACACAGCCGAGGCCGTGACCGCCAGACTGCAAGAAAGCTAAGTAGGCCGCTTGCCCAGAACTGGTCTCATGGATTCTGCCTTCGTCGTGCACTCCTCGAGATTCGAGCTGCTGGATCAATTCCCGAACTTCCGGACGTTCATAACCGTCCGAACACCAGTTCAGCTCTTTGGCTGCATCGTAAATGGCAACCGATGTGGAACGCGGCAACAACATCTTTATGAGCTGCGCATAGGGCGCATAAACTCGAGATGCGATAACTGCATCTGGTTCATCGGCGGGAAGCTCGACAACGGCTTCGGACATGGGAGACGGACACCTCGCGGAATACCCGTTGATACTGCGCGAGCGCGGTTTCTAAGTCGATGATCTAAGTCGCAATTCGGCCCATTGGGCGGGTAACGAATGACAGCGAATTATGTCTTCTTGGCCAGGAAGCGGGGAGCAGCCGCGACGCCCCGGTCTACGAACTGCAGCGGCTCATTGACCTTGAGTGGTTCTGATCTCGCTTTCTTGCCAAGAATCTCCACAAACATCTCAACGATACTGCGCGCGTGATTGCTGGCTTCTGCAATTGACATTTTTTGGACGGTTGCACGGATACTGCTTTGCGGACCAACTGGTCGCTGAGTGTGCATTGCGGCGCTGAGCTTGCAGTAGCGATCCCGAATAATCACCGGCAAATCCTTTTCTCCGAGGTCGGCTAGGTGACATTCGAAAGCCTGGCCTAGTCGGTGCTTGACCGGACCATCGGCAACAAGAATCTCAACGGCGGCCTGGAACGAGGCTTGAACATGCTTCATTTTTTCTTCTTATATCTCGGTCGTCTAATTATTGTTTTTGTTTTTGAGACCAAATAGTGCTTTGTTGATCAATGCACTATTTACAAAATATATATCAAATAATGGGAACCCCGCGCAACTACTTTGAAACTTTAGCTCAATTTAGTTTTTTGGTACTGGATCACTGGCCTCGACGCGGGCGTGTAATACCGTACTTTTTCATTCGGTCGGTGAACGTAGAAGGCCGGATTCCGATTAGCGCAGCGGCGCCCTGAGGACCCGCGACTCGCCCTCCGCTCAAGTCTAAGGCCTTCATCATATTCTGTTTTTCCCGCTCCCGAAATTCGGCGTCCGTCAGAACACGGCTCGGCTCGACCTGCTCAGGTAACGCAGCGTCATCCGAGTGGCCGACCAAAATGTCTGCCATCGCCAAATCCAATCTAAGGACTTTGCCCTTAGACAAAATAACGGCGCGCTCTATGACGTTCTTCAATTCGCGCACATTTCCCGGCCAGTCATACTGCCTGAGCAGCGCAGCTTGCTGGCGTGACAGCGTCAACGGACGATGACCAAATTCTTGGCAAGTTTTTTCAAGAAAATGCGCTGCCAACTGCAGAACATCTTCGCCGCGTTCGCGCAGTGGCGGCACAAACAGCGGAAAGACGCTGAGCCGGTAGAATAGATCTTCGCGAAAGGCTCCGTTATCGACAGCCTCCTCCAGATTGCGGTTGGTGGCAGCCAGCACCCGCACATCGACCGTTCGAGTCGTTTCGTCGCCGACTCGCTCATATTCGCTCTCTTGGAGGACGCGCAATAATTTGCTCTGCAGCGATACCGGAATTTCCCCGATTTCATCCAAAAAGATCGTGCCGCCATCGGCAAGCTCGAAGCGGCCGACTCGATCACGTATGGCGCCCGTAAACGCGCCTTTTACATGACCGAAGAATTCACTCTCAAAAAGTTCGTCTGGTATGGAAGCGCAGTTGACCTTCACGAGCGGCCCGGGGGCTCTGTTGCTGCGAGCATGCAAAACGTGAGCGACGAGTTCTTTGCCGACACCCGACTCTCCCTCTATCAGGACGCTTGCTGAAGTTTCAGCCACCGCTTCTAGCCGCGCGAGCATCTTTTTCAGCGCGGTACTCTCACCGATAATTCGGCCATAGTTCATCGATACGTCGACTTCTTCGCGCAGGTAGTCGCGCTCACGTTCGAGCTCTGCACGCAGACGGGCGTTCTCTTCGAATGCGGCTCGAAGTTGGCGTTCAGCGGCATTGCGTTCGGTGACGTCTTTTGATGCAACCAATAATTTCTGCACCGTGCCGCTCTCATCACGATCAGCCGTCGCCGAGACCACCACTTCGACAATGGAACCAGACTTCGTCACGTAATTCCGGGGTTCATTGTCGAGTTCGCCATGGGCGATGACATCCACCAAGCCACCTTCGTCAAGCTGAGCGCGGGTGCCCTCGCCCATAAAGTCTGTGATGAGTCGGCCTAAGACTTCTTCGCGTGTGTAGCCCAGCTTTTCCAACCAACGATCGCTGACATGAATGACTCGCCCTTTGGCATCGACGGTATGCAGCAGAGCCGGTGTCGCCCTGTATAACTCGCGATAGTGTTTTTCCAGACGTGCTTGTTCACCGAACTCGGTATAGACAGCAACGGTTCGTATATATTGCCCAGCGTCGTCATGCTCGACGACAGCGCGGGCCAGACAATCCACTCGTTCGCCCCGTTTGGTATTGATATCCACGGGGACAGATTCGAGCTGCCCCGTTCGACGCAGTATCGGAAGGTACTCTTCGCTGATCCGCCGCGCCGACTCGTCGCTGCCGTAATCCTGCGGGCGCGTGCCAATGAGTTCGTCGCGTTCATAGCCGAACCGCTGCAACCAGGCATTGCTGGCTTCCAATATTCGGCCTTCGTTATCCAGCAACAACATGAGCGCCGGGCTCTTACGGAACAGCCACTGATCGTGGAGGGCTTCATTCATGGCAGGTATTTTACGGAAATCCGTGGGCCCTATCTACGGTTTTCCGCTTTTTAACGGAAAACC
>JAHEEO010000147.1 GCA_024640665.1 Rhodospirillales bacterium
AAAGCGTTTTCGGTTTCGAATCAATCGATAGCTATGGCAGGCGACGTGCAATGAGAAAGTACTTTAAGCACGTGGGCGCATTGGCACTCACAGTCAGCGCATTGGGATGCTTGGCAGCGTTTCCAATGGCCATTCTCGCCCAAGAAGACGGCGAAGCACTCATCCAGAAAGCGCGTTGTTATGCATGTCATCAGTTGTCTAACACGCTGCTTGCGCCGCCGTATACCGCCATTGCTGCCCGGCATGCACCGCGCAAGGATGTCATGGTCGACGTCTTAGCGCGCAAAATCGTGCGCGGTGGCGGTGGCAATTGGGGGTTCGTACCCATGGTGCCGAATCAGTGGGTGACAATTGAGGAAGCTAGAGTCATGTCCGAATGGATTCTGAGCTTAGCCGACGACTAACGCCTGGTAGTCGAACTAACTGTCGGGATCTCTGGCAGTTATGTCAAAGATAAGACCTTTTGCACTCATTCAAGGTCTGATAGGCGCTCGCCAACTCCCCTGCATCGCGAGTACTCGCGGTGCTGACCCGCCGTCGACAAAGGAGCGTGATTTGCATCACGTCCAAGCTCAAATTGCATCGAGTAGTTTAATTCTACATATCGACGAAATGAGATCCTTCCATGACACCCAAGATCTTACTTACTCTTGCAGCAACAGCCGTCATCGCATCCGGCTGCGACAGCGGCGGAGACAGCGCCCAGCCCGCGACCGGACCGTTGACCGTGCGGGTTACGGATATGCCGATTAATACGGACGAAATCAATGGCGTCTGCATCGATTTTGACAGCATCACCGTTCACTACGCAGGGCAAGACGATCTCACGCTCGACTACAACCCATCGCCGACGCAGGTATCGAGTGAGACGCACTGCATCGTCGAGCCACCCGAATGGGATGGCACGACACCAACGCCGCCGGTTCGACTTGACGCATTAACCGGGCTGCTATCGGTTACGCTGGCCGAAAATCAAGAAATCCCCGTCGGGCGAGTGACGTGGATCCGCCTGCATTTCACCGGCGATGCTTACGTAAACGAAAACGATAATCCGGCACTTCAAGTTCCTTTGAGATGTCCGAGCTGCGACATCACAGATAACAACACCGGTCGTGGCTTCAAACTCAACCGACCTTTCGAAGTCACGAGTGACGGGGTCGTGCTGACCATTGACATCGACTTGGCAAAATCGCTGCATCGCGATGCAAACGGGTATGTACTGCGCCCAACTGCCAGAATGGAGATCGATGGCACATTTGGCGTTATTGCCGGTGAAGTCGATCCGACTGTCATCGAAGCGCAAGGCGGTACCCCATACACGGGTACCGACGTTGATACCGGGTGCGCCGTTTACGTCTATGATGGCAATGGCGCCATGCCGGCAGAATTATCTGCGGAGAGCACTGAGGTATCGACCGCATCAGTGCGCTATATATTATCGACCGGCCTGTATCGATATGCGGCCGGCGTGCTGCCCGGTGGAACAGAAGCCGCACCGATGCCTTATACCGTCGCGCTCACCTGTGATCTGGACACTCCCGAAAATCTGGTCGCCGAACCAGAAGTGGTGGGATTCACGGGTGAGCAGGATGTCCCCGTCATCGCCGGTCAAATCGCCACGGCCGATTTTCCACCGCCGCCTGTGCCTTAGTTTGTTCAATCTGCGGATCCGCGCCGACTCGGACCATCTCCGGGTCGCGCGCTTCCCGCACTCGCGACGACAATGGACGACGGCGCAGGCCGTTTTGCTCCATACTACTGACAGGTATAGTAGTTTTGCAGTTCGCCAGCCGGCGGCGCAGATCAGACAGTGGGGAGAGATAAATGCATAAAAGTGTTTGGCGTGTATTGGCTTGTGCGACCGGATCGTTGCTGGTTTCGCTAGCGGCGGCCCAGCAGACTGCCGACATAAGCTTCGTTAGTGTTGGTCGAGGCGCGCCTTTGGCGGCAGACATCAACACGTTCGAAATGACTGGCGCGACAATGCGCCGCGCTGGCGGCGGCGGGCGTGGCGACACGTTCACCGGCTTGGCGCGCAACGGCGAACTGCCGCGGGGTATCGAGCCGCTGGAAGTCGACCTTTTTACGTCGGACGATTTTTATGCGGACCGGGCCCTTTGGAGTGATCCCCGCTATTTTCGCTGCAATAGTTCGGCCGCTATCGAGGACCTTTGGGGCGGCAACCGCAGCAGTCTAATTGGTGACAATCCACCCACGACGGCCCCATGGGGACATTGCGACCGCGACTACCCGCGCGAGGCTATCGTGAGCCCCTACGGATTTGACACTGCACAAGCACACTACGAGGCGCTGCTCGAAGAGACGCGCGGACGCGGCGGGCCTACCGAGCATACCTACGCCACCGTTCCGGGCGAGTGGACCGGCCGCTATATGCATCCCGGCCGGACGCCCAACAATCAGTATTGGTACCGTATGCGGCATGTACAGGTGCCCACCGTACTGTCACTGCTCACTGACGAGTATCAAACCCGGATGGTTCAAGAGGCATACCATCACGGCAACACCAACATCGCGCAATGGCCGTCGCAGTACTGTTGGCCGGAAGGCTTCATGCGTCGCTGGCACGAAGCTGCCGTGTGGGAACACAACATCATGGTGACCCCGGACCTCGTGCAGATCCTGGCCGGCGTTGCACGCAACTTTATTACCAACATCCACATTGGACGCGAATTCAATATGGAGGGCGATGTGCCGCGGCTTGGCGCCGATGTGCCACGCTGGTACGGCGAAACGATCGGCTTCTGGGACAACGACACGCTGATTACGTGGACGTCAAACATTCAGGGCTGGATGGTGCATGCTGCTTTCGAATACTCGAACAAGATGCAAACCATTGAAATTTACACGCCCAACAGAGATGCCGATGGGAATTTTCTCGGACTGAACCATGAGGCGATTCTCTACGATCCTGAAGCCTTCGTTGAGCCGATTCGCATCATTCGAAACTACGTCAAGACCTCCGACTTCGATCAGGGCGACCCTTACGTCTTCATCGAATGCGTGCAGACCATCTTCCCTCTCAATGGCAAGGCAACACCGGTATCGCCCGGCGCCATCATCGAGTACGAAGTACCCGATATGTACGGTCGTCCCTGGGCACACCTTTGGGAAAAGTACTGGGAAGAAGGCATGGAGAAGCCTGTAGTAGAGGATATCTTCAGCTTCGATTAGGGCTTTGCAACAAAGGTTTCAACTACGTTTGAACTACGGCGGTGACCGCCCCTTCGGGGGCGATCACCTCGCCGATATCAAGGCGCCGGTATCAACGCAGCGTGAGCGCAACCAGTTCCGCCGGACCTGGGCGTCCCACTGAAACGACGATGTATTGCTTGCCGTCGACCGAATAGGTCATTGGCTTACCGCCGACCCGACCTGGCAACTCTATCTCGGCCAATATTTCACCGGTTGCCTTGTCGTGTGCCCGCAGGATTGGATCCCCACCCCAACCTTCGCCAGCGAACAGCAGGGTTTTCGTTACCAGCAGCGCGGCGCGCGTAATTTTGCCCGTACGCGGAATGTCGATGCCCTGCAGCGCGGGATGATTCTGGATGTCTTCCGGGGTATTGCCCGTTGGGACCATCCAGGCGTGTTCCCCTGAGTTCATATCGATAGCCGTGACGCGGCCATACGGCGGCTTGATCAGCGGCAAGCCCATCGGCTGCGGCGTGGAGCCGTTTACGAAAACATAGCGGACATCGGTGTGATCGGGATCGGGCCGTAAAGCGAAGACGGCGGCGTTCGTTTGCGAAGCAACGTACAGCATGCCCGTTTCAGGGTCTGCCGCACCGCCTTCCCAGTTTGCACCGCCACCATAGTGCGGCAACACCAGTGTACCGCGCGTACCGTCGAGCGCATCGACGAGCGAAGACGGTGTAAACAACGGGCCGTAACGCAGATCCTGCGTTTCTTCGATCGCCAATGCGCGCAGCTGCGGCGTAAAGTCGATCAGATCGTCAACGCTGACACCCTGGCGATCATAGGCCGCCGGCTTTGTCGGAAACGGCTGTGTCGGCGACGTCCACTCACCGGGCACATCCGATGCCGGCACGGGGCGTTCCTCGAAGGGCCATAACGGCTCGCCGGTTTCACGATTGAACGCGTAAGCAAAGGCTTGCTTGGTCAACTGCACAATTGCTTTGACAGGACGACCGTCGACAACGACATCGAGCAGGATGGGTGAGGTTGGGTTATCCCAGTCCCAGATATCGTGATGAATGAGCTGCTGATGCCAGACACGTTCGCCGGTGCGCACATCCAACGCAACGAGGCTGTTACCAAACAGGTTGCTGCCAGGACGTTCGCCCCCATACATGTCACTGGTCGGCATTTCGACCGGCAGATACACAATGCCGAGTTCAGGGTCGGCGGCCAGCGGTCCCCACACGCCGGCATTGCCCGTGTATTCGGCAGAGCCCTCGAGCCAAGTGTCGTAACCAAACTCGCCCCGTTGAGGAATGGTGTGGAATGTCCACAGCAACTCACCGGTGCGCACATCGAAGCCGCGGACATCGCCTTTAGTCTGTGCTTTGGAGTTGGGTCGAGCGCCAACGCCGTGCGCAGGACCTACGACAACCACGTCGCCCAGCACCAGCGGCGGCGAGGTCGAGCCAATCTCGATATTGTCGGTCGGGCCCCGCAGGAACTGGAACATATCAACAGTGCCCGCTTCACCGAATTCAGGATTCGGCCGGCCCGTGTCGGCATCCAGCGCAATCAGGTGAAACCCGGGCGTTACCGTCAGGATGCGCTCGTCGCCATCGCCATCGCTCCAAAACGCCACACCGCGGCCTGAAATTTTGCGCGGCGCACCGTCGAACCGATCGCCCTCGTTCGGGCGGAAGATCCAGAGTGTCTCGCCGGTCGCTGCATCTATCGCCACGATGTTGCGCGTGACACCGGCCGTCGCATAGAGCACGCCACCGATCATGAGCGGCGTGGTTTCACTGCGCGATTCCGGGCGCGGGCCGTAGTTATCGGCATGCCACCGCCAAGCAACCCGCAGATTGCCGACGTTACTGGCGTTGATCTGATCGAGCGGCGAATAGTGCTGAGCAGCTAGATTGCCGCCATACACGGGCCATTCGACGAGCCCGGCGGAATTGCTGCCGGTATCAACCTGAGCATTGGCCGCCGCGCCAGCCAGCACGGAACACAAGAGCGTAAAAATGATCTTTAATTGTTGCATCGCGACTTATCCCCCGACGTCGTTATTTGCATCTGGCCTTTATTCTACTGCATCGTTAACCGCCCGAATGTGCGGATTGCTGGACTGTCGTGCGTTCTGGCCCTAGGATCGGCATTAACAGATACGTGGTGAATCCGAGGGGGAAACAATCATGCACGATAACGAACAGCTCACCGATGCAAATACCGATGCAGCCTTGGTCGACCGCCGTAACCTGCTGCGCGGTGCCGGCACGGCAATTGTTACCGGCGCTGCGGCAACGCTGGTGGCAACCGGCTCTGGAAAAGCACATGCCGCCGAGAGCAAGGTTGGCCAAGAATGCATGACCATTGTTTACGAAAATGGTCCGGACGTGCGCTTCGATTTCGAATACTACCAGTCCACGCATATGCCGCTGATCATGCGCCTTTACGGCGACTCAATCAGCCGTTTTGAATTGCGCCGCGGCTTGCCGGGTGCCGACGGCGCCCTGCCGCCGTATATCGCAACCATCAGCATCTGGATTGCCGACCCGGCCGCATTCGACGCGGCCGCAGCCGAACACCAGGCCGGCATTCGTGCTGACGTAGACAAATTCACAAACGCCAATCTGATTGCGCAGCGCGATCGAGTGGTCGGCATCGCGAACAGCTAGGGAGCGAACCAGTGCGCATAGAGAAATTCAAGTTCTTTGGTCTGGTGCTGGCTCTGGCACTGGCATTACCCGTCTCAGCGGAAACCATCGCTGTCATCGGCACTGGCAATGTCGGCGGCGCACTCGGTCCTGAGTTCGCCGCACAGGGCCACACGATCATCTACGGAACGCGTGAACCCCGGCGCGCGGACATTATCGAGCTAGTGGCTCGCACCGGTAATGGAGCGACGGCGGCGCTACCGAATGCGGCCGTGGCAGCGGCGGACATTGTTGTGCTTGCCGTGCCGGGCACGGCCGCCGTAGACATTGCCAGAGGGCTTGGCGATTTGTCCGGCAAAATTCTGATCGACCCAACCAACGTTGTCAGCCGGGAAGGCAGCTACATGATGCACGGTGTGCCGGGTAAAGGCTCGAATGCAGCAATGATTCAGGCCGCATTGCCAAACACCCGCGTCGTCAAGGCATTCAATACGCTCAACTATCAACAAATGGTGAATCCAGAAACAGCCGGTGGCCCCATCACGATACCGCTTGCCGGCGACGACGCTGAGGCCAAGGCGGTTGTTGCCGAACTGGTCGAGGGCATGGGTCTGGAGGCACTCGATATCGGACCGCTCGCGTATGCCCATGTGCTCGAGGAAATGCTCATCGTTTGGGCTCAAGCTCGAGGCGCGGGAAACGCGTTTAACTACTACTTGAGGCGGACACCTGAATAGGCAAGATCCTTATTAGTCGGCACAGTACATATCTGGAGCTTCCGTTCTATTGGCAATTTGTCGAGCATAAAAGCGATTGGATATTCGGCCGTTTGGATCAAACAGCCTTGGTCTTGAAGTCTTCGCAGCAATGCTTCGAAAAACTGCGTGTTCGAAAAAACGCATCGTAACGGGCCCACCCTGATGAAACCCAGGTATAAATCCGGGATCGCCGATTGAGCCCATTGCCTGCTCCAGTCTACTTCGATTGGTTTGCTCTCGATCGTCACCCGCCGCGCCTAAGAAATAGATACAGCCATCAGAGGCCGCACCATCGGCGTCGACTTCAACTGCTATTACAGGGCGTATCGGCCAAAGGCTCTGATTCAAACTGCGTGAGAGATTAGGCATCCACGCATCTATCCACTCGACCTTGTCCTCGAACCCGGTATACCAACTATTGTCCGGCAGGACCGGCTGGGGGGCGACGTAATCCTCGCCGAACTCTTCTTTGTGATAGCCATGGTGTGGCACGGTCATGACCGAACATGCGTCGATGGCACATTGAATCGACACCGTAAAATTCATCAGCACACGAACTGGAACACCGTCTATCTCAGCCGCGTTGAAAGTCTGGTCTTCTAACGCCTTTATCACTGCCCTCGTGACCTTTTGATCTTCGTATATATTTGGCGGCACGCAATAAAATTCACTCAGTTCGCCACGGGTTTCGACAAATCCCTGGCATCGAATAGAAATTGAGTTTTTGTCCCTGCCGAGATCGCGTGACGATACGCCCATTTGCGCCAGTTGATCGTCACTGCCGAACCGTGCCGGGACAAAGCTGGACGATTGGGCCCGAACACCAGGCGTTAGTGTGAAGAGACTCAGAAAGCAAATCGTCATGAGCCCAATATTGATTCCGCGATTAGTGTGCAAGCTGTGGTTCATAGTGCTCCCTGGGGTTTGAATTACCACATCGATGCCCAGTGTAATTAAGCAACGCATTGGATGGTTTGACAGATGCACCATTCGGTGCAGTCCGGAGATTAACATTGGAAGGTACGTTGAGGAGTGAAAACTCGTGCTTAGCGCGAAAGAGCGGATTGCATATGCGATCAGAACAAGGGTTTATTGTGTTGACGATCCCTCAGAGTCAGCGAGCATCTGCTGCAGCGCCCCTTG